>JARFQE010000105.1 GCA_029287915.1 Arenicellales bacterium | reverse complement strand
CGCTGGGAACACGAGACTGTTCTTGAATCTGCACAAGAACGCTTAGATCGTGACCCGAAGAAGATGCTGACGCGCAAACAAACGGTTGAACACCCCTTTGGAACAATAAAAGCCTGGATGGGTGCCACTCATTTCCAGATGAGAACGCTCAAGCATGTTAGTACAGAAATGAGTCTGCATGTGCTCGCCTACAATCTGAAGCGTGTGATGAATATCCTGGGCATCAGACCTTTAATCAGAGCAATACAGGCTTAACAGCCCGTATCTTTAACACAAAACCGGGTGATTTGTGCTTCTGCCAAGCCTTATCAGATAGAAAACAGCGGCCCCTATAAATCATTAAATATAAAACTTTACCGCCAGCTATCGGCGAGATAGCTTACAGGGTACTTGAGGAAGGTAATACTGATAAAAATAACAGGCCTTTTGCGTTTTCACACGGTCTGGACCATATGCAGACATCCGATTAGCGACAGCAATGATATCATTTCTCGCGGTTGGCTGATCTGTACTAGCTCTTCCAGTGTTGAAATAGAAACCAAATAAACTTTGGGATTGTCATCCCAGCCTCAGGTAGATCTGCAACAGCGATCTCATGCACTAAGACTTGGCCCGGTTGATTCATTGGGTCGATCCGCACCTGTTTAATGTTCCGAGTCGGCAACTCTATGTAGATGGTTTGGTACCCGATATTGTAATGCCTGTGAGTAGATAATCTCTCACTGAATCCATCGCCCTCGTCCCAGTACACCGCAAACACCCCATTTGCCCGCGTCTCGATCGTTATCTGCAGCATCACACCGTCCGCAAGATGTTCTATTTCTTCGTGTGGTAGCAAGAGCCACGGATCATGTTCACTGCTATGTATGTGCCAGCTGTCATCGTCAGTCGGAAATACAGTCATACCTTTTTCTTGTCTCTCTTCAATTAGGCTGAAATCCCAATGCTCGAAGTCACTCGCTTCGACACTATAAGAGAAGGGTAATTTGTAGAACGGTAGAACGTGATATACCAGTCCTTGTAGATGTACGTAAATTGGAAGCGATATGAGGAGACCAATCGATAATAACCGGGCAGTGCGAATGCCCTGGAGATCGCGCATAATAGCTGAGCGTTTGATCTGTTCCGATATGTGTAAGATTGTGAGTGACGCCATAATGGTGACGAGTGGTAAAACAGTTAGTACATATCTACCCTGAACCTGTACTTCGCGCTGTAACGACGCCCAGAAAAATGCTCCCAACTGTAAAAGCAACGATGCAATTATTGCTGCGCAAAAAACTCGAGTACTTGAAGGCGAAGAAGGAGCAATAATGCAAAATATTGCTCCGGCAATTGCAACAAATAATAGTACACCGTAGAAACTGTACTGTAATATGCCCATTTCCAGTCGCAGCCAATCCAGGTTGCCAACGGCGGATTTGTAGAGACGAGAAAGAAAGTCGTCATAGTTTGTTATTAGCTGGAAAAAGCCAACACCTTGATCCCGATATGAAAGTCCAGCACCATCGGAAGCTGTTCTGTACTTATCCATCAGCTCTTTCTCGATGCCCAGATTGAAAGGATCGAGTAGACCATGATTAATAATATTAAATGTGATCCACCAGCCACCTATGAGCAACGCTATAAAAAATACCAGGGATAAATCTCGGAAACGTTTAGTTGAGTGCTTGACTATGAAGTAAAAAACGGTTGTAGAGAGGCCAAGTGCTACTAACCATGCCGTTGGCTTTGTGAGAATGACCAATCCCAGGGTTATACCAGAACCTATTAATAGCTGCCTACTTATCGGGGGCCGCATTAGTGATATCAAGCAATACAACAATAGCGTGATAATCAGTATTGCCATAGGGTCATCGTTAAAATAGCTAGCAAGAAAAGAATATTGCGGCAACAAACCAAACGTCAAAGCCCCAAAGACCGATATCCATGTCGACGCTGTCAGTTTTTTCAATGCAAGGAATAGTACCAAGACTGCAATCGCTGCGGCCAAAGCACTGCTACCCCGGAATCTTACTTTCTCTTCGATACCGAATTTTTCAAATAAAGGTGATGTAACTGCACCGAAAAGATAGGCAAGTGGCGGCCGAAACGATAACGTTACACCAGCAGGTGGAAAAAAAAGTTCAGCTTCATCGCCCGGATGAACTGCGAGTCGTTTGTTTTCCGCGATGAACCTCGCCGCATGATAATGAGCCTCTTCATCCGGTCCACCATTGAATTTCACATGTTGAGAAAGTGCCAGGTAATAACTAAAGAATCCAACAAGCAGCATTAGTGCTAATAGCTTGTCGACAATTCGAGTTCTCGACTGAGGATCTGAAATCTGGGTGTTTTCGACTGTCAACATGCAATAATTACCTGTCGAAACAGATTTCTACAGGAACAAGTTAATTGATTGAAACTCGGAAGCTGACACGCAGCAATCAGTATTAAATGATCGTGGGCTCTCTACCTAAGCACCAGAGGGTGAGGATAATACATCTATGGGCACGCTCATTGACAAGACAGCGCAGCGCTCTAATCAACTTGAGATCAATATTAACACAATAGACATGTAATAAGCACATAAATATTCGGCTGCTTCGGGTCGGTAACCATCGTTCACGTCTACCCTACCAATTTCCTGTCCCGGGTGTCCGCTTTCGGTTGCGATTTTCAAAACACACAAGGTTTATGCCCAGAAGCATCCAGCGCAGCTGGTGTCTGCTGGGCGTTTTGTTAGGTGGCATTTTTTCATTAGCGGTACCTGGCAGATGTTATGAATTGGCCGAAAGACTCACACCAGACAATTACGCTATTAAAATTAGACGGGTCTATAGCAGGCGGCACTTGCACTACGAAGTTCTCGAATGTCTTAACGTCTCCTACACGAACCATAGTGGCTTTTAGACGATTAAAGTCAGCTTCGGTCTCAATAAATTCAGGAGAAAGATAAAGCTTGTAATCTGGGCCAGGTGCAAGCCTGCCCATAAGGGTTATATATTTGGGACCAACTGAAACCTTACCTTCTCCCCAATGCAGAGCATCGCTGTCTTTCAGATCTCGCCGAAATGAAGCGGTGTACCTGGCTTGTAAGGACATTGTCTTTATTGCAGATTCGTTGGGAGCAGGCGGAGCTATAAGAATGGGTAGCATGTAGATTCCGATACCGAATCCCAACACAGCTACAGCGCAGTGTGTTGCTATTAGTAATATCACGGTACGTATTTTCATTACTTTCCAATGATGTGTGGTAGTTTCGCCTGACGTATCAGCTCAGCCGCTGCGTTTAGCGGTCGGCTGGAGTGCTTTGTCAGGCCTGTATAGCCTTAAAGAAATGCATGCTAATTAAAAACCGGAGATAAACTTCTCTGCCAAATCGAAGTATTTATTCAAGTGCGATTCCGTCATTTCCTGGCGACTATTTTCAGAGGAAATATGGATATCTTCTACAACAATGGCAATTTTTTTTGCGAGCTCCTGTCTCTCACCCTTTAGGTTTTCGACAAAGTAAGCCACACTTTTTTCAAGAGAGTACGTTATAATATGTATTTGTTGTAATTCCACCTGGTCAAGTTTTTTCTTGCTTTTAATCTCCGATGTCTTTTCAATGAAAATTTTCTTCGCATCTTTCATAGAAGTAACATCTGCTATTTTTAAATGCTGAACAGCTTCTTCTTTTGATTCATCACTTGCCATTACTTGTAGAGCAAAAGCGAGTGAAAAAATTATTAGCACTAATTTTTTCATTACATTTCTCCAAATCCGAGTTAAAAGGTTTATATCATTCGCTATGCTGGCTTTCTTCCAGCTCTTTTTCCAGTCGCTGGCTCACCGCTTTGGGCGACGATGAGTACCTGCCAAACAGGTCATAGGCGGTCGGCACAATAAACAGTGTAAACAGGGTACCGGTGATAACGCCAAAAATAATCACGATGCCGATAACATAGCGAGTTTCCGTGCCGGCACCGGTTGAGATAAGCAGCGGCACTGATCCAGCTGCGGTGGTGATGCCGGTCATGATGATCGGGCGAAAGCGGGTATCGGCCGCCTCGATCAGGGCTTCGTGGAACTCTCGCCCCTGATCACGCAGCTGATTGGCAAACTCGACGATCAGGATACCATTTTTGGCCGATAGTCCAACCAGCATGATGAGTCCGATCTGGCTGTAGAGGTTCAGCGTCTGCCCGGTGAGATACAGCCCCAGTAGCGCGCCGGTCATTGCCAGCGGCACCGTGAGCATGATAATGAAGGGATGTATCCAGTTCTCAAACTGTGCCGCCAGAACCAGGAATACCACCATAATCCCCAGCAAGAAGATAAACAGCAGGGACTCACCGGCAAACTTGTAGTCACGTGACTGTCCCTTGTAGTCGATGATCACCTGGTCTGGCAGGTATTCTTCGGTCAGGCCTTCGAGATAGGTCAAGGCCTCACCCAGGGAATAGCCGTCCGCCAGGTTGGCTTCCAGGGTAATGCTACGCACCCGGTTGTAGCGGTTGAGTTTAGTCGAGTCAGCAAACTCTACCAGCTGGACCAGGTTGGATAATGGTATCAATTGCGCTGAGCGTTCCGAGCGTACATAGATGTTCTGTATATCACTGGGTGTGCGCTGCGCCTTGCGTTCGCCTTCGAGCAGAATGTAATACTCCTGGCCTTCGTCGATATAGGTAGTTACCCGGCGCGAGCCGAGCATGGTCTCCAGGGTGCGACCGATATTGCTCACGGTAACACCCAGGTCAGCGGCGCGATCATAGTCGATCACCACCTGCATCTGCGGCTTGGTTTCTTTATAGTCCGAGTCGACACCGATGAGACCGGGGCTGTCCTGCCTGATTTTTGCAAGCAGGATGTCACGCCACTCGGTCAGTTCTTCATAGGTGCCGCCGCCGATGACGAACTGTACCGGTTTCTGGATACGCGCACCGAAGCCCTGGCGCATCACCGGAAAGGCCCTGACTCCAGGCAGGTCGCCGAGCCTGGCGCGTACATCATCCATGATCTTCCAGGCCGAGCGGCGCGTGTTCCATTCACTGAGCACAATGATGATAATGCCATTATTGAAAATAGCGGTACTGCCGAAGCTGCGCGGTGCCCTGACCAGCAGGCGAGTGACTTCGCCTGATTCCACCAGTGGCATCAGTCGGCGTTCTGCTTCGTCCATGTAATTTTTAATATAATCATAGGAGGCACCTTCCGGTCCATTGACCAGCACGAAAAAAGCACCTCGATCTTCTTTCGGTGTGTACTCATCCGGGATCTGCGTCAACAGCCATGACGACAGTGCGCCCACCGCGACGAATACCAGCACGACAATCCACTTGTGCTTCAACGCACCGGCAAGCAGGGCATGGTAACCGCGCAGCAGGCGGCGAAAACCGGCATCGACCAGTTTTGTCGTCGTATTTTCCTTTTCACTAGGGCGCAATACTTTTGATGCCAGCATCGGCGATAACGACAGCGCCACAAAACTGGAAAACGCCACGGCCGCGGCCATGGTGATGGCAAACTCGGAGAACAGGCGGCCAACATCACCCTGCATAAAAGCGATAGGTACGAACACCGAAATCAGTACTACCGTGGTGGCGACCACCGCAAAGGCTACCTGGCGGCTGCCGCGAAAAGCCGCTACCAGGCGTGTTTCACCGTATTTATCCATGCGCCGGTGAATGTTTTCCAGCACCACGATGGCATCATCCACCACCAGGCCGATGGCCAGCACCAACGCCAGCAGTGTCAGCATGTTAATCGAGTAATCCAGTGCCAGTAGCACCAGCGAACTGGCGATCAATGAAATTGGCACGGTCACAGCGGGCACCAGGGTAGCGCGCAGGCTGCCGAGAAACAGGTAAATAACCAGCACCACCAGGATAATGGCGATAGCCAGCGTCTTGTACACCTCCTTGATTGCACCTTCGATGAATACCGAGGTGTCATAACTCTGGCTGATTTTCATGCCTTCGGGCAGGGTCGGGTCCAGGCGCTGCATTTCAGCCTTGACCGCGCGTGTTACCAGCAACGTGTTCGCGGTGGACTGCTTGATAATGCCGATACCGACCATGGGAATACCATTGCCGCGGAAGAACAGCCGATCCTCCTCCGCGGTGCGTTCGACACGGGCGACATCGCCGAGACGGGTCAGGTGCGTGTCGTCGCCCTTGCTGATCACCAGCCGTGAAAAGTCGTCAGCGGTACGAAACGTGCGCTTGATGCGCAGGGTAAACTGGCGTTCATCGGAGTCGATACTGCCGGCTGGCAGCTCGACATTTTCGCTGCGCAGCGCATTCTCGACATCGGCCACTGTCAGGCCGCGTGCAGCCAGCCGGTTGCGGTCAAGCCAGACCCGCATGGCGTATGACTGCTTGCCACCAATACGTACCCGGGCAACGCCATCGAGTACGGAAAAACGATCCACCAGGTAACGTTCTGCATAGTCGGTCAATGCCGGCACGGTGAGGCGGTCACTGGACAGGTTAAGCCACATGATGACGTCGTCATCGCTGCTGGCTTTCTGAATGTCCGGCGGCTCGGCTTCTACCGGCAGGCTATCAAGCACGCCGGAAACACGGTCTCGAATATCATTGGCAGCAGAGTCAACATCGCGGTCTACATCGAATTCAACGGATATTCTGGAATAGCCGTCTTCGCTGCTGGACTCGATAAAGCGCATGCCTTCGATGCCGGCGATACGGTCTTCGATAATACGGGTGATGCGGCTCTCTACCACATCCGCCGAGGCGCCAAGGTAAGCCGTATCAATAGAGACTACCGGCGGGTCGATATTGGGGAATTCGCGCAGCGGCAGGCGCTCAAAGGCAAGCAGGCCAAAGGCAACCAGCAGGATGGATACTACTGCCGCCAGTACCGGGCGTTTGACGGACGTATCTGAGAGTATCAAGGAGCTGAACCTTCGGGGGTTGCTGCTTTACTGTTCTGTTTCTTGATAATGCTACTAATATCTACACTGCCATCATCAACGGCCATGACATCGAGCGCATCACCCGGCTGCACCTTGCTATTGCCGTGAGTGACAACCTGATCTCCCACGCTCAGACCATCCAGCACTTCGACATAACCGGGCATACGCAGGCCAATCTTCACCTGCTTTTTCTCTACCGTATCCTTGTCGCCTTCAGTAATACGTCGCATAACGTATTGCCGATCTGCCAACGGCAGCAGCGCGGCTTCCGGAATGACCAGCGCCTCACGGATGTTGCGTAGCAGGTCGACCTGCATCAGTATGCCGGGAACGATGCTGCCATCGGGATTGGGCAGCAGGGCGCGCACCTTGATCGAACGCGTCACCGGGTCGATTCGGCTATCAATGCTTTCCACTTTACCCATGAATTCCTTATTTCCCAGTGCGGCGGCACGCGCTTTTATCTTCAGCCCCGGGCGCAGCTCAGCGAGAAATAACGAGGGCACAGTGAAATCAAGTTTGATCTCACGGGTATCATCGAGGGTCGCAATCTGGTCACCGGTTTCAACCAGGGCACCGACACTGATATTGCGCAGGCCGACGGTACCGTCAAACGGGGCGCGAATGATACGGTCGCTGATGCGGGTGTTAATCGCGCTGATGCTGGCTTCTGCCTGTTCCAGCTCAAGCCGGGTGCGGTCAATTTGTTCTTGCGAGGTCAGCTGTCGCTTGTCAAGCTGCCGCTGACGTTCCAGTGCCAGTTTACGTTCGCTGCGCACCGCCTGCTGGCGTTTAAGTTCGGCCAGTTCTTCAGCCTGTTCAAGCACCGCGAGTATGTCACCGGCTTTTACCTGCTGGCCATCATCAAAATGGATCTCGGTCACTTTCTCAGTAACACTGGCAGTGATATTGACAGACTCGACAGCACGCGCTGTACCCAGAGCTTCTGCCCGGTCGGAAATCTGCTTCAATACTACTGGTGCCATTATGACGTGCTTTGCCGCTTGCTGTGCCTGCTGCGCCTGTGCGGGAAAAGCGCTGCTGCTGATTGCAAGTAAAAATGCCAGTGTCAGCAGGTACACAAACAGTTCAAAAATACGATAATGGCGGTCATTCTGATTAGTAATCATTTGCTATCTCTGGTGCAATCGCTGTCGAAGTATGCTTGCTTCCAACTCTCTGCATATAGTCTAAACAATACTATAAATAGTTCGTAGATATGTGCACAAACAGTATGTGCATTGCGGAAGGTAAGCAGGGTTGAAACCATTTTTTTGTTATTGAAGGTATCCACGTTAATGGGAAAGTTCACGTCGCCCACGAGCGCATTGTTAGGCCACTAATTACGCTACTCGATCAGTTTACCAGTGATGGTCAGCATCACCATGGGTTATTGAACTATGCGTGATACTTTTCCATTCTGTTTTTGGAATTGGATGATTAAATTAAAAATCCAGAGATTTCGACGCGGGTCAATGGAAATTTTGTTCTTATCACTTTCTATTAATAATAATTGTAAACAAAGTGTCTGATCTTCATCGGTAATTCGGATGACTAATACATATAACAGGCACGAAGTCAGATTCACCTGCTTAGCGTCCGTATTGATCTCCAATTTAGCCAGTATCAACGGAATAACTAATTGAATTCTTTCCATTATTCTTTACTGAATACATCACTTCATCGGCTTGCTTGATTATTTTTTCAATTGATTTTGATGGGGTAGTACAAGTTAATACGCCTATTGAAAATGTCACTGGCCAGTCGTTACTTCGCACTTCATCTAAAAGGCTGGTTTGAACTTTTGAGATAGCATCACTGGCTTCTCTCTGGTTGGTTTCTGGCAATAAAAAGGCAAACTCATCACCGCCAAGCCGTGCGACGACATCAACTTTTCTTAAGTGCTTCTTTGCTTGATTGGCTATTGAGTATAAAACCTCATCGCCCACGCTATGGCCATAGTGGTCATTAATATACTTGAAGTTATCAATATCAAGATAGACTATTGTAAATGGATGCTTGTTTCTTTTGGATCGTTCGATTTCCTTTTGCATTAACTCATAGAAGAATCTCGTGTTGACAGCGCCCGTCAGGTAGTCAATGCGGGCTAGCGCCTTCTCATTTTCCTGTGCTTTTCTTAAGGCAGAAATCAGTAACGTAACTATCAAGAACACGATGAAACGGATAGCGAAGTTCAAGTAAGAGATGGCGGGGTTTGAATAAGGATGATTTAAAAAAACTATATCAACAGTAAACCAGCAGAAGATGCTGGCGATAGAGATTACAATTCCTATTTCCCGCCCTCCAAACCATGTAACTACAGAAATAGCAAGTAAATAGAACAAAGTAAAAGAGAGTTGAGGATCTGACAGAAACTCAATGAAAGCTACCAGAAGCACAAGAAGTATTCCTGTTATTGCCCAGTATATCTTTCCTCTTTTCTCGAGGTAAGAGATTATATTCATTGAATGATTTTTTCTTGCGCTAAATACTCAATATTGATAACTAACTTTTGAGACCAGCGGCGCGTTCACACGTCCGCCTGGGGTGGTTTGTTAGATTGAATATTTTCACATTCCACCCCTTGCCTTATTTAACAGTTCCATAGCTTTTGCATCATCAGGATAAGATGACAGATACTTTTCTATTATTTTTATAGCCTTTTTATTTCTCCCATAGGCAATATATTCCTCTGCTTCAGCAAGAGGGTCGACATTTTCTTTGTTATCTATACTTTCTTTTCTTCGAGAAACTATGACAAATAAAACGGCAGCTATTACTAAACCTATAATTAATAGAATTTCACTGTTCATTCATTGTTCTCCTGTTACTTTGTACATTCAATCTAACGTGTGAGCTTAGCCGCCGCGTTTACGGTTGGCTGGGG
>JARFQE010000060.1 GCA_029287915.1 Arenicellales bacterium | reverse complement strand
GGTTCAACATCACCGTTAAACACGGTGCAGGCAGTGGCAGCCCGGTGCCCTGGGGGCAGGTTAACCGCGGCAATCCGGATAACGTGCTACTGGTTATCAATCCCGGTTCTGCCATGCAGGAGATCATCGCCGACTGGACCGCATATCACGAAGTCAGCCATTTACTTATCCCCTATAGTGGTGCTGGCGATGGCTGGCTGTCAGAGGGACTTGCCACCTATTATCAGAATATTATTCAGGCACGCGCCGGTGTGCTGAGTGAAAGCGAGCTATGGAACAAACTGGCCTCTGGTTTTGAACGCGGACGTTCAGAGAAACAGTGGTCTCAGAAAGATCTTACAGAGATCAGCGATAATATGGGCAAGTACCGCAGTTTCATGCGGGTGCACTGGAGCGGCGTACACTACTGGTTAACAGCAGATACTACACTCAGACAACAGAGCAACAATCAGGTCTCTCTCGATCACCTGCTCGAACAACTTAAAACCTGCTGCCAGCACAAATCAATGTCGGCCATAGCAATTGTGGAACAACTTGACCAGCTGGCCGGGACGAATCTATTCAAGCCATTGTTTCTTGAGTACAGAGCCAGCCATGCCATGCCGGACTATCAACCCATATTGAACAGGCTTGGTGTAATCTTTCAACCACAGGCCAGCGCGTCCGATGTCGTGCTGACGACCAGTGCCCCCGCGGCCGAGATCAGATCCAGCATATACAAGGGCGATGGCCGGTAACACTATCATTATTTATAGCGCCACCTGCTTACTGATATTCGCCAATGCAGTTGCCGCGCAGGCAACACCGATTACGCAGCAGCTCGCGCGCATTCAACAACAAACAGGCATCGGGGCTGTTGCCTACGCACTGGTTGAGGACAGCAAGATTGTAGCCACAGGTGGCATCGGCAGCTACGGCGAGGATAACGAGCGCCCCGTGACCGAGAACAGCCTGTTCAGAATAGGCTCTATCACCAAGACATTTACCTCACTGGCGGTAATGCGCCTGCTCGAGCAGGGTAAAATACAGCTTGATGTGCCGATAAAATCACTTGCCCCTGACCTGCCACTGCACAATCCGTGGCCTGCTATACCTGTAACACTGGCGATGTTGCTGGAGCATACGGCAGGTTTACAGGACCTGACACGGGAGGAATTCGATTATCCGCAGCCGCTGAGCCTGCAGGCCGCTCTAGACCTGGAATCTGAAACGAGAAAATTGCAGTGGCCGCCTGGCTATCACTTTGTCTACTCAAACCTCGGTGCCGGTTATGTCGGCCGCGTTATTGAAATCGTCACCGGTGAAGATTATGACGACTGGTTTGAACGTGAAATTCTCGACACATTAGGCATGCAGGACTCCCAGTTGCACTGGTCAAAAGAACTGGAACAAAACCTGGTCACCGGCTATGACGCGGATCTGAAAACGAAAATACCCTACTGGCACACATTGTTTCGCCCGTTTGGCGGACTTAATACAAGCGCAAACGACATGGCGAAGTTTTTATTGCTGTTTACGGCTGCGCCGGACGCGAAAAAAGGTATTGTCAGTGCACTCTCAATCAATAGAATGGAAACACCCAGCACTTCACTGGCCGCAAAGGCTGGCCTGAAGACAGGCTATGGGCTGGGTATTCGTAACTCTTATTACGACGGCCACAAACTTTATGGGCACGGCGGCGATGGCGATGGCTACCTGGCGAAATTTGCCTATAGCAAGGACAGTCAGCGCGCCTACTTCGTTGTGATCAATGCGTTCAGGCATGACCTGCTGGAAGATTTCACCGTAGCGCTGGATAACTGGCTGATCGAGCAACTGCCCGCGAACGAAGAAACCAGCCTGCCAACTGTAGATAAGCCATTATACGCAAAACAACTGCTCACCCTGGTGGGAGAATACCGTGAAGTCGCCCAACGATTTCCATTTCAGAACAAGGCACCGGCTGATATATTACATATCAACAATACCGGCAATGATCTATTCCGCTGCATTTCAACTACAACAACAGAAAAATGTATAAAAATCTTGCCCGTCACAGAGTCCCTGTTTCGGATTGAAGGAGAGACGCACGGATCCATGGCATTCGTGAAAGCCTCGAACGGTGATCTATACCTGCAAACCGGCTTCAGCAGTTACCAGAAAACAGGCACCCACTAAGCGCGCAACCGATGGTAGAGAGTAATTGATTCATTATTCGTCTTCTGGCAGACCCTGCCCCAACATCTCCTTTCCAGCTTCGAACGCTGTTTGGCTGCCTGACTACGACACAGGTTGTCTGCCGATGCTGTCGCTCAGCATTAGCACAAACCTGCTCACTGTTATATATCGAGTTTTTTGCTGGGCACTGTTGTTAGATAAAAATCATTATACTCAATCACTATCATTGGTAACTCTTAGAACCCGGTTATTGCTATGGCTGAACATCACAGTGTAATCATCGTTGGCGCTGGACTCAGTGGTTTATATTGCGCCTGGCAGCTACAGCAAAGACAGCAGGATGTCATTATCCTGGATTCACGTGACCGGACAGGTGGGCGGATACTTTGTGCCGACTATAACAATACATGCCGATTCGACATGGGACCAGCCTGGATATGGCCTCATCTTCAACCCCGTTTACAACAGCTAATTTCTCAACTTAAGTTAAATGTATTTAAACAATTTACAGCAGGTGATCTATTGTATGAAAAAAGTCCGTCTGCAATCGAACGCTACAGTGACCAATCCTCGCATGGCTACTCATATCGCATAGCGGGTGGCTGTCAGAGCCTGATTGATGCCCTGCAGTCGACCATCGACACTCCATGCATACAGCTGAATACCCATGTGCAATCCATCAATCAAAAAGGCCTCAGCATCGATGCACAGCATGACGGAAAAAAAGTCACCTACAGCGCAGATAAAATCATTCTTGCTCTGCCGCCGCGCATAACGCAACAGAACATAACCATCGAGCCCGGGCTTTCGAAACACATCATTGAAACATGGCGTGCTATCCCCACCTGGATGTCGGGTCACAGTAAAATGGTGTTTATTTATGCAGAGCCTTTCTGGCGCGATCAAAATTTATCAGGTGAGGTTTTTAGTCATCATGGCCCGTTGGCAGAAATTTATGATGGCTCTCCCGCTGATGAAAAATATTACGCCCTCACCTCTTTCGTCGGCTTGAGTGCACAACAGCGTCAACAGATGAAACGTGACCAGCTTGTCGCAGCTTGCATGGCGCAACTGAAACGACTGTTTGGTGATGAGAGCCAACGCATTTTAGATATCAAAATAAAAGACTGGAGTCAGGACAAAAACACCGCCACAGCTATTGATTTAACATCACCAGCGCAGCACCCACACTATGCTGACGATATGCCACGAGGTTTTTGGGACAATAAGCTGATACTAGCGGGCAGCGAAGTCGCCCGTGAACACGGAGGCTACCTTGAAGGCGCTCTGGAAAGTGCAGATGAAGCCCTTTCACTCTGTTAAAAGCATTGCAGCCCGAAACCCGGATCCATGATCCTTAAAACTAAAAACTTAAAACCTGATACTTAACCACTCACCCTTTCTGGCCAACGATTGTAATACTGGTCGCCCCAAAACCCTCGGCCACCTTGCGGGTAGATTCACTTGCACTGCCGGAGAAATAATCCAGCTGGTCGATGCGCCTGATATCCTGAAACCCGACCTCAGCAAAGCTGTCGATGTAATCGCTTTCTTCCATCGCCCCAACAATGCACTCTGCCAAGAGCTAGGGTGCGGCTAGCATTTATAAAAAAGGGACATGTTATAAAAGGGAACTGGCAACAATTTTAGATGATTTTAAATTGTGGTCTGTCCCCGATTATGTCCGATTATGTTTCGATTATGTTTCGATTATGAAGATCAATTGAGCGCGATGATTCTTTATTCGTCCTCCGGGACACCCTGCCACAACATCTCATATCCAACTTCGAACGTAGAATCGCAAAAACTGGCAAGATGAGAAAAATGTTGCTTGAACAATGCATCGGCATGAGACTTTTCATGTTGTTCAAAAGAGTTCCAGTAAGTCACGATAACCAGGTCACCCATGTTCTGCTGAACACGCTTGTCTTCGGCATCTGGCATTACCGAACCTTGCTCTGAAATAAATCCGGCATTCTTATATACCTGCCCGCCGATAAAGCCGCCGTTATCATCGCCATAATTATTCTTGACGACATTGCACATCTCACCCAGCGCAAGCTCAACATCACTGACGGTGACGCCGTCTTTCAGATCGACAACATTGAACAGCATGACGCAGCCAAACGGAATACTTATTGGATTAAACATTTCATTCTCCTGTTAGTAAAAGGGTTTGTAGTAATTAAATTCAGGTACTCTTCTTTTTGTGCTATTGCTATAGATCGTCCTCTTTCCCGCACCCTGAACCATTACTGTTTGCCAGTGGTCATTTTGACCAGGGTTCGGTCCTTGTATACATAATGATGGTACATCGCCGCGGCAGCATGGCCGACAATCAGGATCCAGACCAGCCAGGCGCCCATGATGTCCTTGTGGAAGAAATCGATGGGTGCCTCAAATTGCTTGAAGGTCATACCGAGGTAACCGGCAACGACGGTTTGAAATAGCCAGGTGTCTTCAAACTTTGGAATCTGGAACAGGTAGAAAAACTCGGTCGCAACACCGGTGCCGATATAACCGGTTAAGGGCATCAGTATCATGACGGCATACAGTGCGTAATGGGCGGAATGAGCAAGCAGCTGCTGCCAGCGCGGGCCGGGTTCCAGTTCTGGTTGTACATTCATATTGCGCCAGATGATGCGCAGGATGACGATGACAGCGATGCTGATGCCGGCCGACAGGTGCAGCTGCAGGGCAACCAGGTTTTCCGGTGTCTGTTTCTCGGTGAACCAGTGCCGGTAATATACGGCGCAGTAGGACAGCAGGAACAACATGGCCGTGCCCCAGTGCAGCCACCTGGCAATACGCCCATAGTTCTCCCTGGTATTAAAGTTAGTCACCGTCGTCACTGCAAACGTGGGCATCGCCTGTCATAGTTATTGGTTCTTGTTTCTATCATGATATTTAATACGCCTAGCGCCTGAACAGATTGATAATTAACGTCAGCGCAATGCTGATGATAAGCATCGATGAAATGGGGATAAAGATTTTACCATTTGCTGTTTCAATTCGAAGATCGCCGGGCAGTTTGCCGAACCAGCCAAACAGCCACGGGGCATATTGCAGCAAGACTCCAACAGTCAGGATCGTTACACCTGCTATCATCAACCATTTGGCCATCTCTCATTCGCTTCCTTGATTTATTCCACTGTCTTAAAAACCACACCATCCCAGTTTTCTTTACAGGCTTCACTGTATCGTTTCAATGATACGCTAGTTGTACGCCGAAAAATCATCCCGAATTGCAGGTGAATTCTGACCTGTGAAACCACAGTGGGGTCGCCGCGCCGTTTCCGTTACTATAAAACAACATCGTGTAATGAACACAATGCTATTTAGTCACCGACAACCTGGGAAACATGCTGCAACTGACCGACCTCTATAAAAGCTTCCACCAGCCTGATGGCGACATCAAGGTGCTCGATGGTGTGAATTTCACCCTCGACGAGGGTCGTTCCGCGGCACTGCTGGGAGAAAGCGGCAGCGGCAAGAGTACCCTGCTGCATTTGATCGCCGGTCTCGACAGGCCTGACAGTGGCAGCATCCAGCTGCAACAGCGCGAGATGACGCAATTAACTGACAGCGAGTGGAATGAAGTACGCCGCAGCGAGCTCAGCCTGGTATTTCAGCAGTATCACCTGGTGCCCACCCTGTCGGTAGCCAACAATCTGCAGTTGCAGGCCCGGCTGTGCCAGCGCCTTGATGAAGAGTTTCGTGATTACCTGGTCGAGCGGCTTGGAATCACACGGTTGCTCAGGCGCCTGCCGCACCAACTTTCCGGTGGACAACAGCAGCGGGTCGCGATTGCCCGTGCCCTGTTGCACAGGCCAGGGCTGGTGCTGGCCGATGAACCCACCGGCAATCTAGATGAAGGCAGCAGTGATGCGGTGATGCAACTGCTGGTGGACCTGGTCAGTCAAGCAGGCAGCAGCCTGCTGATGGTAACGCACAGTCCAGCGATGGCCGCCCACCTGGACGCACAATGGCAGCTGCATAATGGGCAGCTGACGTTAATCGAGGAGCAGTAACCGATGGTCAGCAAGCGACTGGGCTGGACCCTGCATACGCTGCTCAGTCATTATCGCCATCATCCGTTGCAGACCCTGTTCCTGCTGACTGGCCTGATTACCGGCGTGGCGTTATGGGTCGCCGTACAGGTGATCAATACCCATGCACGCAGCAGTTACCAGCAGGCCACCCAGCTGCTGGGCGCCCAGGCCAGTCACTGGATCCGCCCGGCCGGTGATGGCGGCATTGAACTCGAGCAGTACATAGAGCTCAGGCGTGCCGGCTTTCGGCAGCTCTTTCCGGTACTGGAACAACAGCTGACCACCAGCGACCGGCAACCACTGAACCTGATTGCCACCGACCTGCTCGCCCTGCCAATGGATTCCGTTGGCGCATTCAACGTCACCGCCAACTGGTCGGAGCTGATGCAGCCGCCGTTCCAGGCATGGTACCCGCAGTCGCTTGCGGAAACGCTGGATCTCCAGCCCGGCGAGCAGCTGGCACTGGCCTCCGGCATCCGTCTACCGGCAGCCGTGATCCAGACCCAGGCACAACAAGGCCAGCGTGTATTTATGGATATTGGTGCAGCGATGACGGTGCTGGGACGCACCCGCTTCAGCTACCTGGCGGTCGGCGGACTTACGCCGGTCGAACAAGCAGCCTTGTCCAGTATCCTGCCAGCGCAATTACAGCTGGTTGCCAACCAGCAAAGCCTGGATCTTTCCGAACTCACTCAGAGCCTGCACAGCAACCTGACTGCGATGAGCCTGCTGTCCTTTGCGGTGGGCCTGTTTATCGTATTCAATGCCGTGCGCTTTTCCCTCAATGCCCGTTCGACTACCCTGGCCACATTACAGGAACTCGGTGTCAGCGTGCGTCTGCTAAGCGTTGCAATCGCAGTCGAAACGATGATACTCAGCATCATCGGTGCCGCCGCCGGTGTCACCCTTGGATACCTGCTTGGCATGCAGCTACTGCCGGCAGTTGCTAACAGCATGCAAAACCTCTATGGCGCGGTGATCGATCACCACCTGCTGCTGCAGCCACTGACCATCCTCAAGGCCTGGGGCATAACGCTGGCCGGCCTGCTGTTTGCCCTTGGCTGGCCGCTATGGCAACGTTCGCAGCGGGCACTGGCATCGCAACGCAGTATCAGCGATGACTGGCTGCAGGATGGCAAAGCACGGCGTATGCTGGCGCTTGGCGCACTGGTGTTGCTGGCACTGGCGCTGCTGCTGTATCCAAATATGGACAGTGTCGCCGAGGGATTCGCCCTGTTGGCCTTGCTGCTGTTTGCCGCTGCCTGGCTGCTGCCTGTGCTGCTGGCGGCCGCCCTGGCCGCATTGCAGTCGTTGATACCGGAACGCGCGTGGCGCTGGCGCTGGGCATTGAACGATGGTTGGACCCAGCTGCCGGTATTGCGCACCGCGCTGATGGCATTGCTGCTGGCGCTTACCGCCAACTTTGGTGTCGACACACTGGTTGGCTCTTTTCGAAGCGCACTGGAGAACTGGCTCGACCAGCGCATTGCCGCCGATATCTATGTCAATAGCGAGAAGCTGAAGGTGGACTCTGTTCTGCAGTCGCCGTTGATCATCGACCATCACCAGCGCAACGGCGTGGACCTGCGCTGGGGACTGCGCCCTGCCCAGATCTATGGTCTCGATACCCGCGCACCCGATAGCCTGCAGCTTCCATTGGCCATGCACAATAATGCACTGGCTGCCTGGTACCGCAACGAAGCCGGAGTCGTGCTGGCCAATGAACAGGTGCACCACATGACCGGCATCGATCCCGGGGACAAGATAACGTTGACCACCGCTGCCGGGCCGCGCAAATTTACCGTGGCCGGCTTTTTCTATGATTACGGCAATCCGTTCTACCGCTTCTATCTGCCCTACGATATTGTCGCAACGCTGTGGCCGGATGCCGGCAACCGAGGACTGGCACTGTGGCTCGAGCGCTCTGCACAAGCTGGCGGCGCTGATATCAGCAGCTCGACCAGCACAGCCATCGAACAGAAACTGCTGCAGGCCGGCGCACAACCCGGTGAATGGGTTTACCGCGATGACATCCTGCAGGTATCGATCGAAATCTTTGACCGTACCTTTGCCATCACCGCGGCGATGGGCACACTAACTCTGATGGTAGCCGGCATTGCCCTGCTTGCCTCGCTGCTCGCCATCCATCAGCGACGTCTGCCCGAGTATGCCCACTGGCGGGCTATAGGCGTGCGACGCCGCGAATGGTTGTTGATCATCCTGCTGCCACTGGCAGTCTGCGTCCTGCTCACCTGGCTGCTGTCTCTGCCGCTGGGAACGCTGCTGGCATGGCTACTAATCCATGACCTGAACGTGCTTTCGTTCGGCTGGACCATGCCGATGCTGGTGCAACCGTGGCCAGCGGTGCGGCTGGCACTGCTCACTGCGGTCGTGGTGGCGACAACCCTGATCATTACCCTGCTGCAGGTACGCTACCGCCTGCCGGCAACATTGAAACAGCTCGGAGGCGACGGCTAATGCGCTGGCTGCCGCTGCTGTTATTGCTCGTTGCCGGCGCCGCTACTGCCGATGATGTCTACGATGTACTTCGCCGTGGTGACAGCGGCTATGCCGAGGTGGTGCCTGGAAAGACGCTGGTATTCCCCGCTGATCATCTTGCCCATCCTACCTACCGCATAGAATGGTGGTACCTGACTGCCAATCTGACTGATGAGCGCGGTCAAAACTGGGGGCTGCACTGGACACTGTTTCGCCAGGCACTGCATGCCGATGGCAAAACCGAAGGCTGGACCAGCAACCAGGTGTGGATGGCGCACGCGGCATTGACGACGCCGGCCGGCCATCGATACGAGGAACGCTTTGCCCGCGGCGGCATTGGCCAGGCCGGCGTAGCGCTTGAAGAAGGCCGCTTTTCTGCCTGGCTGGATGACTGGCAGTTGCAGGGCGACAGCGCGGAAATATTGCCCGGCAGCCTGCACTTCAGCGTGGATGGCACAACAGTACAGCTCGAGCTGGATATGCAGACGCCGTGGGTACTGCAGGGTGATCGCGGCTACAGCCGCAAATCGGCCCAGGGCCAGGCCAGCTACTATTACAGTCAGCCACACATCCGGGTCAGAGGCTTCATCATCGAGCCGGCGGGTGAGGAGATCACGGTTAGTGGTGACGGCTGGCTTGACCGCGAGTGGAGTTCACAACCGCTGGCCGACAATCAACCGGGCTGGGACTGGTTTTCACTGCACCTGCAGGACGGCAGTGCGCTGATGGTCTACCGCCTGCGACATGAGAACAAGCGCGATGGTGAGCGGCCGAACGAGGGCCAGCATAATCACTGGCTGAGCGGCACATGGATCACCGCCGACGGACACAGCCGCGCCCTGTCAGCCGATGAGATTGAGCTAACTGCACTTGAATACCATCGGGTCGAACGGGCCAATGACAGCGCGCTGGAACTGCCGCTTCGGTGGTCGCTGGCCCTGCCCGCTATGGGTGACGGATATCGCTGGACTATCGAGGCCATGGATCCGCACCACTGGCTGGCAACCGCCTTCCCATACTGGGAGGGACCTGTTGTTGCCGAGGGCAGCAATCCGGGCATCGGCTACCTGGAGCTGACCGGTTACCAGTAGTACTAAAATCCTCAGGCTTAGCAGACGCAGAAGTAACAGCTCTATCTACGACGCTTTTCTCCACTGCTGTTCCACACTGGCCTGTCGGTTGACCGGGACTTTCATCGTTACCAGTTCCTCGGCACTGGTTGGATGGATCGCGATGGTATTGTCGAAGTCTGCCTTGCAGGCACCCATTTTAACCGCGACAGCAAAGCCCTGAAGCATCTCGTCGGCATTATCACCGATGATATGCACGCCAACTATTTTCTCCTCGCTGCCGACGCATACCAGCTTCATTGCTGTTGCTGTTTTGTGTTCGGACAATGCGTAACGCATCGGTGAGAATTTCGTTTCATAGACCGTTACTTCGTCACCATAATGTTGTCGTGCTGCTTCTTCCGTAAGGCCGACCGTGCCGACAGCTGGATGGGCGAATACTACACTCGGGATATTCTGGTAATCAACGCGACTCTCTTTCACATCGGTAAACAGGCGATCGGCAAGTTTGCGCCCGGCGGCTATCGCCACCGGCGTTAGCGGTGCCCTGCCAGTGATATCACCGATTGCATAAATGCCTGCAACGTTGGTGTTCTGGTAATCGTCGACCGGCACGATGCCGTTTCTGTGCACGTCTACACCGGCGGCCTCGAGGTTCAGGTTACGGGTATTGGGTGCTCGCCCGACGGCCCAGATCACGGTATCGAAAGCACCTTTCAGCTGTCCTGCTGCAGTCTTTATAACGACCTGATCACCTTTTTGTTCAAGACCAGTCACTGTAACACCCATGTTGACCGTGATCCCCTGCTTCTGCATTTCTTCACTCAACACATCACTGATCATGCCATCGAAGACTTCCAGAACACGGTCTTCCATGCCGATAATGGTGACATCGGAACCCAGTGCCCGGAGCATACCTGCCAGCTCTACTCCGATATAACCACCACCAATTACTGCGACGTTTTTTGGCTGTGACCTTAACGCGAAGAACCCGTCAGACGTGATACCCAGTTCCGCACCGGGTAGCGCAGGCAAGATTGGCATACCGCCAGCTGCGATGACGATGTGGTCTGCCGTGTATCCAATACCGTCAACCTCAATGGCATCTGAGTTGGTGAATTGTGCATAGCCGACGATATGATCGATACCATGATTGTTCACGGTGTTGTTCCAGCTACTGTTGATGCGGCCGATATATTCTTCACGGGCATCGACAAGCTTCTGCCAGTTGGTTGCTGAGCGGATTACCGGCACACCGAAATGCCCTGCATCATCAGCGGCATGAGCCAGATTTGCAGCGTACCACATGACTTTTTTCGGCACGCAGCCGTTGTTCACGCAGGTGCCGCCCATGCGACTCGCTTCAACAATCGCTACGCGTTTGCCATTTTCAGCGGCCCTTTTCGCTACCGCAAGCCCGCCGCTGCCACCGCCAATGGCAATCAGATCATAATGTCTATTTTTCATCGCTATACCCCTGATATCCAGAAACTCTTGTTAACATGCCCCCTCAATGTCGAGGGGGCGAATGCCGCTACGTTTTATCACGCAGCCTTTTTGCTGCTGTCAGCGAGCCATTCCTCAAGCTCGTCGGAGCCACCGATGCGTTCACCATTGATGAAGATCTGTGGCACCGTTGTCGCGCCGGACACGGCACGGATGGTCGACTCGTTGAAGTCGCGATTCAGCACCAGCTCGTCGAACTGGATGCCGGCATCATGCAATAGGCCCTTGGCGCGCACACAGTACGGGCAGCCATCACGGCTGAATACGGTTACATCGAGCGGCTTTTGTGCATTCGGTGCGATGTAGGCCAACATGGTATCGGCATCGGAGACTTCGAACGGATCGCCGGGCTCGTCCGGCTCGATGAACATTTTCTCAATCAGGCCGTCTTTTACCAGCATCGAGTAACGCCATGAACGCTTGCCGAATCCGAGGTCATCCTTGTCGACAAGCATGCCCATGCCCGCACTGAACTCGCCGTTGCCGTCTGGAATGAAGATGACATTGTCAGCGTTCTGATCCTTCTTCCATTCGTTCATGACGAAGGTATCATTCACCGAAACGCAGACCACTTCATCGACACCATACTGCGTGAATGTCGGGACCAGCTGGTTGTAGCGCGGCACGTGGGTGGATGAACAGGTTGGGGTAAACGCACCAGGCAGTGAGAACACAACCACGGTTTTATCCTTGAAGATGGACTCGCTGGTCACATCGACCCATTCATGATCGCGGCGTACACGAAAAGTAACTTCTGGTATTCTCTGACCTTCTCTGTTTTCAAACATAATTACACTCCTTTATATAAATTTAACTATCAGTAAAATTTATGATTTCAGTTTGCTGGTTGTGCCAGTTGCCCCGCAGCGCTCTGGCCCTCCCTGTTAAAACGGTTCCAGACTTTTTCATGGAAGTGGTAGGCAATGGTATTGATCGTCGGTTCTACCAGGGCGATAGCGCCACCCACCAGCACGCTACCGCTGAGCAAGTAGCCCACACTGAATGCGACGCTGAAATGTACCGCTGCAAAACTCATTGTCTTGTTCATATCACTCTCCTTTCACAGGGCCTTGAACTGTCTTCGAAGTGTATTATTGGGGAGAATTAGTAATAGTAAAAATCGTTTGTTTTTATTGTATTGATAGGCTTTGACTATCATTAATCACTGCCAGACAAAAATAGCAGTTGTAATGCTATTTTTTACCGGACCGGCTGTTTTGTGTAGCCCGCTGCTGGCTGATCTTGTTAACGGTGTTTGGCAGGTTGTCGAGGATAACCTGGGCCAGGGACTGCAGGGCATCGGCCCGGGGAAAGCTCTGGCGATAGACCAGCGACACGCGGCGGTAGGCATTGGCAATGTTTAGCGGCTGAGCAACCACCCCGCTGCCAGTTGCCCAGCTACCCTGCATTGCCAGCGCCGGTACCAGGGTGACGCCAGATCCGGCACGCACCAGCTGGATCAGGGTTTCCAGGCTTGCCGCACGCAGATCAGCCATCTCGCCCTGCTGTTGCCGGTCCCTGATATGGCAAACATCCATCGCCTGTTGCGCCAGGCAGTGGCCTTCTGACAGCAGCAGAAGATTTTCATTATTGAGATCACGCAGGGTAATTTTTTCCTTGTCATAGAAAGAATGCTTGCGTGGATAGGCGATCCAGAATGGTTCATCAAAAAGTGGAATACATGCAATCCCCTGCTCCTCTACAGGTGTAGCGAGCAGTGCCGCATCGATTTCGTGGTTCAGCAGGCGTGTCACCAGCATGTCGGTGATTTCCTCGGACAGTACCAGCTTCATCTGAGGGTGCCCTTTCTTGAGTGGAGACAGTATCAATGGCATCAGGTAGGGACTGATAGTCGGAATGGCGCCAATGCGCAATGGGCCGGATAACGGATCACGCGACGCCAACGCCGTCTGCTGGATCGCATCGACCTGTTCCATGACCTGCCGCGCGTGTGACAGTATGGACTCGCCCACGGGCGTTATCATAACCGAGCGGTTGGTCCTTTCAAAGATGGCCACCCCGAGCTCGTCTTCGAGCTTCTTTATCTGCCCACTGAGCGTTGGCTGACTGACAAAACAGCGTTCCGCTGCCCTGCCAAAATGGCGCGTTTCAGCAACGGCGATGACGTATTGGAGGTCTCTTATATTCACAGTAATGTTAATAGTTAGATTCTATCGTTAGCAGTATAAACAAGCGGTCATACTTATAACAGTGAGCAGTGGGGAACTGGTTTTACCAAGAGTTGCTCAGAGAATGTGTCGAGCACCGGTTTCGCTTGTACGGCAATGCCTGGTATGCAGGCCAGCATAAGTTTTAAGATACAAAGCCCGCTGTTTCATTGTTTCTTCTATTCATACCGCAAAGCCTCTATCGGCTGCAGGTTTGATGCCTTGCGAGCCGGGTGCAGGCCAAAAAAGATACCTACCAGTGCCGCAAACAGGAAAGCAACAACAATAGACCATGGCGTAATACTGACAGGGAATTGTGAAAATTTTGCAAGCGCCACTGCCCCACCAACACCAATAATTACACCAATGATACCACCGGCGCCACTCAACAAAATGGCCTCCAGCAGGAACTGCCAGAGGATATCTCGTCGTCTTGCCCCGAGAGCCATGCGAATGCCGATCTCGTGAGTACGTTCAGTTACTGAAACCAGCATGATGTTCATGATACCTATGCCGCCCACCAGCAGGGAAACGGAGGCAATACTGCCCAGCAACCAGGTAAACACGCGTGCGCTCTCTTCTGATGTCTGCGCCAGTTCAGCACGGTTATACAGGCGAAAATCCTTGGGCTGGTCTTCGGGGATACGATGACGCTTGCGCAACAGGCGCTTGAGCTCTTTCATTACCCGGAAGCTCGCCTCGCGGCTGGCGGTTTCCACTTCAATGCGCTGAATATGGGTCACCCCCATGAGCTTGCGCTGCACTGTCGTCAATGGCATGAAAACAATGTCGTCCTGGTCAGAACCCCAGGCCGAGGCACCTTTTTCTTGCAGCACCCCGAGAATTCGACAGGCGACACCTTTCATCAAAATGGTTTCTCCCACCGGGCTGGCAATGCCGAATAGTTCATGAGCCACTGTCTGGCCCAGTACACACACATGTGCAGCAGCGCTGACATGTTGATCAGTAAGAAATTCGCCTTCCAGCACTGTCCAGTTGCGGATGCGGGCGTAAGCAGGCGTAACACCTTCTACGGCTGTACCCCAGTTGGTACCGCGATAACGGATCTGCGCAGAGGTGCGTATGCTTGGCGCAACAGCAATAACACCGGGTAGATCGGCAATCGCCTCGGCATCGTCGCGGCTCAGTCTGGTGGAAGTACCTGCACCGGTACGCACCCCGCCACGGGTCACGGATCCCGGCCGAACCACCAGGCTGTTGGTGCCCATACTCTCCAGCTGTGCGGCAATACGCTGCTGGGCACCGGCACCGACAGATACCATCGCTATGACTGAGGCGACGCCAATGACAACACCGAGCGTGGTCAGGCTGGCCCGGGTACGGGAGCGCCACAGGGCATTCAACGCCAGCTGGATAGCTGATAGCCAGCTCATTGTTCCTCCAGTTTACCATCACGCAGGATAAGACTTCGTTGTGCCCGCGCGGCGATTTCAGCTTCATGGGTAATCAGTAAAATTGTCAGTCCCTGCTCCTCGTTGAGCTGGCAGAGAATATTTATAATTTCCTGGCTGGTTGCAGTATCCATGTTACCGGTGGGTTCATCGGCAAGTAATAGAGTCGGTGAGGTGATTAACGCGCGTGCAATAGCAACCCTCTGCTGCTGACCACCAGATAGCTGGTTGGGCAGATGATGCAGACGATCACCGAGACCCATACGCTGCAAAATTTCGGCCGCACGTTGCTGTCTTTCCTTTCTGTTAACGCCCGCGTAGATCAACGGTGTTTCAACATTTTCAATGGCGCTGGTACGTGATAAAAGGTTGAAACTCTGAAACACAAATCCAATCTCACGGTTGCGTATCATTGCCAGCGCATCGCTGTCCATTTGCGTGATGTCATTACCGTTCAAGCGGTAACTTCCTTCATCAGGGATATCCAGGCAGCCAAGAATATTCATCAGCGTAGATTTACCAGAACCGGAAGGCCCCATGATGGCTAGAAAATCTTCCTCGTTGACTACAAGGTCAATGCCGCGCAGGGCATGTACCTGGATACCATCCATTGCATAGTATTTGTGCAGTCCCTGTATATCGATAATAGGGCTGTTCATCAAATTTAAAACAGGCTGAGACCGAAGCGCCGACGTTTTTTAGACTCTGTCTGCCGCGGTGGCAGTAAAATCGTCATACCTTCCTGCAGTCCTGCTCCACTAACTTCCGTTTCCCGTTCACCAACAATACCCGTGCTGACTGTTATTGTTGTGATATCTTCACCATCAGGCAGCCACAGAAAAACTTCATCGTCTTCAAGTTTGCTGCGGATTTTTTTCAGTCGCTCGGCTGGCCATTCGGGAACAAAACGCAAAGCCGCATTAGGCACCTTGAATACCTTCTCCTTGTGCGCCACCTCAATGGCCACTGTCGCGGTCATCCCGGGCTTCAATGCCAGGTCTGTATTATCTACCTCGATAATACAGTTATATTTAACGACACCTGCTTCGACTTTCGGCTGCAGGCGAACCTGCGAAACTCGGCCCTGGAACTTCCTGTCCGGATAGGCAAACACGGTAAAGCTGACCGGTTGCTGTTCTTCGATCATACCGATGAATGCCTCATCAACGTCTGTTTCTATCTGCATCTGCGCCAGGTCCCTGGCAATAGTAAATAGTGTCGGCGCCTGCAGGCTGGCAGCAACAGTCTGTCCTACATCCACATCGCGTGAGATGACGACGCCATCAATCGGCGCATAGATAGAGCAATAGGCAAGATTGACCTGCTCGCGCTGCCGCACCGCCTTAGCCTGAAGCACGGCAGCTTCCCTGACCCGGTGCTCAGCGATCGCCTCCTGGTGAGAATAACGAGCTTCATCAAGCTCACTGTCAGAAACAAGCTTCTTGTTAAACAGGCCGGAGGTACGGTCAAATGCATTCCTGCTCTTCTTAACCAGCACCTCTGCCTTGTCACGGGCCGCTTCACTGCTGTGCAAATCGGCCTCGGCCTCGGCCAGTTTAGCTTCGAAAATAGCTGAATCAATCTGCGCAATAATCTCGC
The DNA here is from genome assembly GCA_029287915.1 of Arenicellales bacterium. Classification (GTDB taxonomy): domain Bacteria; phylum Pseudomonadota; class Gammaproteobacteria; order BMS3Bbin11; family BMS3Bbin11; genus BMS3Bbin11. Next base: position 15,238 of record JARFQE010000060.1, on the reverse strand, counting down.
CTTTTTTCACCACACTATTAAAATCCGCATACAAATGCTTAATAGTGCCAGAGACCTGACTTCCTACCTGTACAGTTATAACCGGGCTCAGAGAACCGGTCGCTGATACTTCGGACTTCAGGCTGCCAAGTGTAACCTTACCCAGGTTGCGCTCGGGTAGCGCAGTGGTGTCTTCGCGAATGAATGGCAGAACAACCATACTCAGTATCAGCAGCGAGAACACGCCCATCAAAATGAACTTGTTACGACGAGTCACCGGTACCTCCCTGGGTCATGATAATCCGCAGGTCAAAATTTAAGGTGTACCCGTTGTCACAATCTCCCAGCTGCCGTCTGGCTGCCGACAGGCAACACCATAAGCCTGTTCCCTCCTGTTAGCTACAGTGACTTCGTGCTGGAACTCACGGCAATAACGGCCTGTGGTGCTCGTTCCATCTCGTGTTGGGGTTACAGAGCCGCTGGCACCGCCCTCATTCCATACAATCGTTTCACCTATGGGCGCCATCGTTGCTCTGATCTGTGCCTCCTCATGTTTGCGCTGCTGATCTTCATTGAGATTGTCGAGAACCTTAAGTGTAATCGCGGTAAAGGCGAGCCATGCATAAGCATCATCATCTCTATAATAGCGGCCATAACCAGGATACCAGCGACCATGCGGGCGGTATATGTAGGTATTGTGATAACGGCGCACGCGCCTTTCTGGTATGACAATGGTGGGGCCACGATGAATGACATAGGGTGCCCTGTGTGCACCACGTCCGCGGTATTTTCCAGGGCCATGAAATTGATTTCCTTTATATTCTTGCTTGCCTGAAGCATGGGCCTTGCCCTGGTTGATCATTGAGACACCTCCAAGCAAACCGACACATGCTACTGTCACTATTAATTGTGATAATTTTTTCATGATAAAACTCCCTGGACATGGAATCCGGAAATATTTAATGGAATATGTAATTTGCAGTATTAATTCGTACTATTACAGCTTTAATATTATTAAAGTTAACCTGAACGAAGGATGAACCAGACAGGATAAAGACTGAATGTGCAGAAGGAAAGCTCTTGATGCCTGGTAATTCACCTGCAGCTGCAACCTTTGATAGTCTCCACGGCAAAATTGTATCAGGCTTAAAGTTATAGAGCACCGTAGTGAGCCAGTAAAGCCCTGCACCCGTGCCTGGTCTTTTTTATGCTGTCCGGGCTGCTTTTCTGCTAACCATGCATAAGTGTTAAATCAATACCGAAAGCATGGATCTGATTTTATAAATAACCACTGACCAAAGAAGCTCAAATATTCCGTCCTTGATCGATCTGTTGTACAGTGATTAAGATTTGATCCCTTCGTCGGTTTTTATTTTTCTTCAATAGATCGCAATCGATCACTGAGGATCTCAAGCAGTAGTGGGTGTTCACCGATGAGCGGCGTTATCCTGTACTGTAGATGAGGATGATGCTTTACAACATTTTCACAAATCGTTTCGATATCGCCACAACTGCCAGCATGGCGCCCGGGCAAAAAAAACATCATCGCGACAATGACAGAATCTACCCCTTTTTGTGCCTGTTGGCTCAACCAGCACTCCAGCAAGTCACCATTAAAATCATACTCTTTACCTTCACGCCGCTCCATCACTGCTTCAGCCAGTTGGTATGTTTTTCCTGGCATGTTGCGAAGACTTTGGGCAACACGGTTCCTCACTTCAGTGATCTTCGGGCTTGGTGAACCATGGTCTACCAACACCACTTTCGCATCAACTGCAAAAGAGGACTGTGCAGCATGAATGTGATCAAACATGATCTGTGCAAGACGTTCATCTCCGTCAGGCAACGGATAAATCACGTCCGCTACTCTGACATGCAATTGACCAAACTCTGCTTGCAGTTTTTCGACCTGTTGCGGGATAAACGACGTCAGCGCCCGGCTCAGGCCAAAAAATAGTGGGATGACCAGAAATGCATTTTGACCCTGCTCGAGCTGTGCTCTAACAAAGTTGCTGAAAATATTTGCTGGCTCGCCACCCAGCTGTGCCGGGTCGATTGCATCTGCATGCTGCAGCGATACAGCATGGATTTTTTTACCCGTATGATGACCCAGTGATGCTGCCAGTTCACGCAGTCGCAAGGTTGCCTCGGGTTTTTTTGAACCATTATCAACAAGCAAGTAGGCAGGCATTGAAAGTACTCAGCAGGGAAGCAGGAAGCATGGATTAGCGTTCAGTTTTCTCTGATATTATAAACAATTGTTGCCGCTAGCCAATTATTGATATGACAGGCAATCAGGGTCTTGCTGGCAAGTAAAAAGATAAGGCGCTGTAAAGAAATGGCTTTTGTCTATTATGACTCTTCTTCGGTCAAAGTTGACGAACCTTATCCAGTATCTGCTGCGCATGGCCGTCCGCTTCAGTGATGCCGTAGATTGCATCGACCAGCTCCCCGTCCTTGTTAATCACAAAGGTGGAACGAACGATACCCATTTTCTTAACTCCGTTTCTTTCCTTTTCCTGCCATACCCCATAGGCATTGCATAATTCACCCGAGGTGTCAGCGAGCAATTCAACCTGCAGCCCGTATTTGTCAATAAAGGCCTGGTGGCTGGCACATGAATCCCTGCTCACTCCCAGCACCACCGTATCAGTATCAGCAAACTCACGGGCAAGCGCGGTGAACTGGTTCGCCTCAATAGTACAGCCCGGGGTGTCGTCCTTCGGATAAAAATACAACACGACGTTGTTACTGCCGTGGTAGTCTGACAGGTTGATGATTTCATTATTCTGGTTGGGCGCGCTAAACGCCGGCGCCGTCTGGCTCTTTTCTAGCATGATGATCGCATGAATATTGAATTAAGGTTGAAAAGCATAGCAAATCACAGACAAACTGAATCCTTTTATTCTATGGGATAATCTTACTGAAATCCGGACTCATTCGATCAATCCCTGCAGTCTGCGTGGGTATATGAAGTGATAATTAATGTTTCATGTATATTCAGTACAGATATTTTTTACAAAAAAGACCAATTTCAGATTCTGTGCTATCAGTCCGTAAATTTATGCAACTAAACATGCCCGCCAATCGACAAGGAGAACCAGCATGAAAATTCTTATGATACTCACCTCTCATGACCAACTCGGGGAGACAGGAAATAAAACTGGCTTCTGGCTTGAGGAGTTCGCTAGCCCCTACTACGTATTCAAGGACGCCAATGCAGAAATCACACTCGCGTCGCCTGCCGGCGGCCAGCCACCGCTGGATCCAAAGAGTGATGAGCCAGATTTCCAGACAGATGCAACACGACGTTTCAAAAATGACGCTGAGGCTCAGCAGGCGTTGGCAAATACCTTGAAGCTGTCAGATATTTCATCGGATGATTTTGATGCGGTGTTTTATCCCGGTGGACATGGCCCACTTTGGGATCTGGCGGAAAATAGTAGTTCCATCAATTTGATTGAATCGATGTATGCTGCAGGCAAACCGGTGGCTGCAGTTTGTCACGCACCTGCCATACTTAAAAATGTAAAAAATTCCGATGGCAGTCCCTTAGTCAGAGGAAAATCAGTAACCGGTTTTAGTAATACCGAGGAAGATGCTGTGCAGCTTACTGAGGTTGTGCCTTTTCTACTGGAAGATGAGTTAAAAGCAAAAGGGGCCAACTACTCCAGGGCCGACGATTGGCACCCGTATGCTATTACTGACGGCAACCTGGTGACCGGACAGAATCCTGCATCATCAGAACTGGCCGCCAGGGAGGTACTTAAATTAATCAGGTAATTAGCACCTTGTTCGCTGCAAACGGCGCCTGCAGCCAGGACACGGTATTTGTCCATCAGCTGCCTGAAGAAGAGGTGCCAACGCCCCCGTAAACACGGATCTAAAACCCGGTCGTGAAATCAGACTATGCTCTTCCAACAGGAAACGGCTATCTGACCCAGTAATCCTGCGGTAAAATAGATCGATGCAGAATGAGACCTACTGGCTTATTGGCCTACATATCCCCGCCAGCCTGCTACCGTCCACGTTAATGTGGGTGGCTAACATCTTAATGCTTGCGCTGATTCTTTTTGCGCTAAAAAATTTCTCGTTTACTGAGCTGTTGAAAAACAAACCCAGCCAGCATGTCTATTTCGGTGCAATGGTGGCTTTATTACTACTGTGGAAGATTAAGGCGGGTATTTCTCCTGGACTGGGCTTTCACCATCTGGGTGCGACGATATTTACCCTGATGTTCGGCTGGCCACTTGCCGTGCTAGGTTTGAGCACAATACTACTTGCCAGCGCGCTGCTGCAGCACAGTGATCTGCTCAGCCTCGGTATTAATGGCCTGCTGAGTATCGCTGTCCCGGTATTTGTCAGTTACGGCATTCTCCGCCTGTCGCAGAAAAAGCTACCGGCCAATTTCTTTATCTACATTTTTGTTGTCGCCTATTTTGGTGCCGGTATTGCCGTTGCTGCAAACCGCCTTTCGGCTATTGCTTTATTGAGCCTGGTCCATGCCTACCCGGACAGTCAGCTGGTTTCAGAATCACTGGTCTACATACCCCTGTTTATGATCCCGGAAGCCTTTATCACCGGCATGCTGATCAGTGCGTTTGTCATTTATAAACCCCACTGGGTAATGACCTTCGATGATAAACACTATATTACTGGCAAGTGATAGGCATTAATCCGTCCATTTTTTACTATTTTCATCAAAGGGGATCAGCACCGCAGTGTGGTTTGTTCGATACCCCCTTCTATACCAGACCCTGTGTCAAAAGGGTAAAAATATATAGTGCAAAGTTATACGGATTCCATCATTTGAATTGATGTCAGGAACATTTTAAAGATCATCCAAAAAATCACAGATCCTGTCCTTCAGTGTATCCGGTGTTTTGCCCTTGCCCGATTCCTTGATGCGTTCATTGATGACACCCTCAAGTTCCGATCTTGAATAGCAGCTCTTGCAATGGTCGAGGTGTTTCCTGAACCTGGCCAGTGTTTCATCATCAGTTAGTTCCCCATCGAGATAGGCGTATAGATTATCGATGGCTTCCAGGCAATCAATCTCTTCCACGTCATGGTGGTGAGGGTGTTTGTCGCTGCTCATGTGGTGCACTCCTTTGTTGCATTGCCTGCGGTAAGTCCGGCATCCTGTGCATGCTGCCATAACTGCTTTTGCAGCAATGTGCGTCCGCGTTTCATGCGTGAACGTACAGTGCCGGGTGGGATGCCCAGCACCTCGGCTGTTTCGTCATAGGAAAGGCCTTCCAGGTTAATTAGTAATACGGTTATTCGAAATGATTCGGGCAGGCATTCGATGGCTTTCATGATGTCTTCACCGAGCAGGTTATTAACGAACTCCTTCTCAGGATTGCCCCACCATTCGAGGAATTCATTGGGTTGTTTAATTAACAGATTCGATACTTCTTCTTTGTCATTGCCGCCGGTGACGTCTTCATAACAGGTTTCGACGGGTCGTACGGATTTCTTCCTATAGTCGCTGATAAAACAGTTATGCAGGATACGGAACATCCATGGACGAAAGCGACTGCGATCATCGAGGCTTTTGATGGCTGACCAGGCTTTAGCGACGGATTCGGCAACCAGATCTTCACAGTCGGTATTGTTATGCGTCAAGCGTCTGGCGACGGCATAAAGAGAGTCCATGTTTTCCTTTATGCTGTCTGTAAACCAGGTTTTTATTTCGCTATCGTTCAATTCAATGTGCCACTGTGTTGAAGGTGGTTTATATATGCGTTGTTGGCTGCCAGATATACTCTTCAGGTTTTCCGTAAAAGTCAAAAATGTCCCTCGACCTGGACCTCTCCCCAGCGGGGAGAGGCATCGATTGTCTGTATCAAAAGGTCAGTGTCTGTGCGCCTTCGCTGACGACGCCAAGCATGGCGGTTGAACCTGCGAGTTCGGCGCCTTCGATCAGGTCGTCCTTGGTGTAGCCGCGTACACCTGCGCAGGGTGGACAGACGAATATCTTACCACCGCTGTCGATGACGTTCTGTATCATTTCCTTGACGGTCGGATCGAGCGGGTTCAGGCGGGCTACATCTGCTGCGCCTTTGCGTACCCAGTCTACCCCTGAGCTGACCATGAACATAGTGATTTCGTAACCGGAGGCGATGCCGCCGTTGGCGACGCTCCATGCGACGGAAGAACGTTCATCGTTAAAACCGCTTGTTACTATTACTACTAATTTTTTTGAGTCTGACATGATAATTCTCCTTTATCCTGCTTTGGCAGTTGTTGCTTATTAATGGTTTAACACTCATCAATTTGTGTTTTTTGCTTAGCTGTTGATGGTGCTGTTACAGGTAATGACGCGGGAGGAATGATTTAGGTCCCACAAAATGATTTTTTTTGAAAAAAAATTAATCTGTTGAAAAAGAGAAAAAGGCCATAGTTCAAGTATCTTACTTTTGCGTAAAAGTCTAAGCCATAATTTCTACACCCCCTGCCTTCGGATAAAAACGATTTATTTGATATGATTAGAAAATGAAGGTTGATATTCCCCTCATTGCTATTCTTCTGCTGCTGGCAGTTACCCTGCTATTATTCGTTGTCGATGTCTTTCCCTATCCGTTTGGGATTCTCATCCTTTTAATCCTGTTGGCTGCAAGGATAATGACACTATCGGGCAAAAAATATTGACGTGTTACGCCTGATTGAGCGTGGTGATTTTTATATTTCATTTGCATTCTGTTTATGCTGTTGATCAGTTTTAAATTGTTAATATCACGATTTACATTGATGATCGGTAGGAACAAATACAAAATATAACGGGTGCAGTTTATGACACATGCGGTACGCATTCACGAATTCGGTGGCGCTGAGGTGTTGCAGTGGGAGGAACTCGAGGTTGAGGATCCAGGCCCCGGGCAGGTGTATCTGCGACAGACCGCGTGCGGCCTGAACTATATCGATATCTACATGCGTAGCGGCGCCTATCCTGTCGAACTACCAGCGACTCTTGGTATGGAAGCAGCCGGCGTGGTTGAAGCCATCGGTGACGGCGTAACTGAGCTTGCCATCGGTGATCGCGTGGCCTATGCGATGGTAGCTGGCGCCTATGCCGAGTCTCGTTTGATTGATGCTGAGAAGCTGATCAAACTGCCCGACACCATCGATAATCAGACCGCGGCGGCAATGATGCTGAAGGGACTCACCGCGCACTACCTGTTATTTCGCACCTATCCGGTCAAGGCAGGTGATACCGTGCTGGTTTATGCCGCGGCCGGTGGTGTCGGCTTGTTGCTTACACAATGGGCGACTCATCTTGGCGCTACAGTGATAGGTTGCGTTGGTTCACAGGAAAAAGCACAACTGGCTGCCGCCAATGGCTGCAAGCACACTATCCTCTATCGCGAAGAGAATATCCCTGAGCGGATCAAAGACTTCACCGATGGTGAAGGCGTCGCCGTGGTTTATGACGGCGTGGGCAAGGCGACCTTCGATGCCTCGCTCGATGCACTGCGGCCGTTCGGCATGATGGTCAGCTATGGCAATTCATCGGGCAACGTCGAGCCGTTTGCACCGAAGATCCTTGCGTCGAAAGGTTCGCTGTATGTGACCCGCCCTACCCTGGCGACGCACACCGCGACGCGCGAACTTCTGGTCGACGGCGCAAAGCGACTGATCGACGCAGTCAGCAATGGTATCATCGGCATCCAGATCAACCAGACCTGGCCCCTGTCTGAAACGATCAGGGCCCACCATGCGCTGGAATCACGCCAGACAAGCGGATCGACCATATTGACGACCTAGATCGCTAGTCAAGCAGAGAATCAACGCGGCAGCGTGCTCAAACAGGCGGGGGCAAAAATAACAGCAGGCCTGAGCACGACTATTTTCAATCAGTCAATGATTGCTCTTTTTTATACCTGATAGTATCTTTTGTGCCGTTTGACTTACACTGTAGGTGCTGCAGATAACTTACTTTGCCTATCAAGATTCTCGACTGTGTCCACGACCTTGTAGGTTCTTATCGATTTCTCGAATCCTTTGGCTTTGACATCGCCCATCTGTATGCAGGTCACCTGGTCTTTAACCAGTGCATAGGTTGAAAAAGATATCAGGATATTGTCGATTTCAGCAAATGATTCCAGTCGGCTGGCGAGGTTGACCTGCCCACCAACGATCGTATAGTCGAGGCGATTATCCGAACCAAAATTACCCACCGTACAGTAGCCGGTATTGATACCTATGCGGATATGCAATGGTTCAATAATTCCATCAGACATCCACTTCTCGCGTAGTTTAGCCATCCGTTTACGCATTTCCATCGCCATCATCACGCAATCGAGGGCATCCTGTTTATGGCCTTTGGATTCGGGGTCTCCGAAAAACACCATTACTGCATCACCGATAAACTTATCTACCGTACCACCAAACTGCAGTGCGACCTCTGCCATTTCATTCAAATAACTATTAAGTAACTCGGTAAGTGCCTCCGGTTCCATGCTGTCGGTGATTTCTGTAAAGTCCTTGATATCGGAAAAAAATATGGTCAATTTTTTTCGTCTGGTTTCAAGGTGCACGTCCCATTTTCCCTGGAAAATCTGCTGGTATATTTGCGGTGACAGGTACTTGGCCAGTTTTATAGATATTGCCTCGAGTTGCTTATTTTTACTTGCCAGCTCGGTGGTCCTTCTCTGGACACGACTTTCTAATATTACATTAGTGTTCTGGTGCTCTGCCAATGCCTTCTCCTGGATTCGGAACCTTTCTCGAATCTCAAGTGAAATCCGCTGCGACATAGCAATCAGCAGCAGCATGACTTCTATTGAAGACCCGACCTGCATAGCATTTTCAGTAAGCATATTGCGAGGAATAAGATCAATTCGATTGAGCGTAAGCAACGCAATGCCAAACAGGAAAGTGGCCCATGCCATTGTGTATAATTGCGCCGGTTTATCGCCTTCCCGCCAGCGAGTGATACCAGACACAAAGCAACCTGCTACCATCAGCAGTGCCAGCGGAATTATCATCTGTATCGTAATCGAATAGGGGACGACAAGGGTAGCGACGACTGTAAGAGCACTGGCAGCTGCGACAGTGTTCAGGAATACATACAGCTTCTGTTTAGAAGCTCTCAGGGACAGGAACTCAATGGCGAACTGGGAGCTAAAAACAATCGCCGCACCACTGAACACGGCAATACTTTTTTCATTCCACCAGATACCATCTGGCCATAAGTACTGAAAGGTTACCCCATGTGCAGCCGCCTGATATGCGGTATGAAAAAATACGTATAGTGCGTAGTAAATGTATTGACGTTCACGGATAGAGAAATAGAAGAACAAACTGAACAGCATCACTACCAGCATGATCCCATAGAACAGGCCATGAGCGTAGATTTTGGATGCGTCCTCCGTGTAGAAGGCATCTTCAGTCCACAGTCTAAGCGGCAGTTGCAGAGCTGTAGTAGTTTTTACACGCAGATAAACCTGTACACGCTCGCCAGGATCAATTGAAAGAGGAATTAAGAAGTTGCGGTGTAGAACAGGCCTGTCTGAAAAAGGATAATGATCACCTACGTGATAGGAATCGATGACTGAGCCATTAGACACAAAATAGATATCGATATTGTCCAGCAACGAAGTCCCGACCTCTAGAAGGAGATTTTTTTGTATTATGTCCTCGTATTTTATTTCAACACTGAACCAGTACGGTGTGGTGGTAAAACCAAAACCTGGAATTTTCTGCTGCGACTTGCGCCAGGCAAACGACTGGTCGTCATCTGATAACAGATCATCGATAGCAATCTCGCCCGTTTCATCTTCCAGATAGACCAGATTCAATCCCAGCGATAAACCAGCAACATCACCCTTTACACTGATGGTATCGAGCGCATGAGCAGGCATTATGAAACAGCCAAACGCCAACATCAGATAAAACCTCAGCACCCACCCTGTTAGTCGAGCACAGGACTGCGAATGACAGATATGTTGTGGGCTTAGATAATTCATAGTTCAGTTAGAGCATTCGCCTTCCAACGAAACGTTTATGGATATTTGGGTTGCAGACAATCAGATGCCAGACACGATTTATGCAACTCAATAGTTCTCTGGCCATTCTCGCAAGTCTATACTAGTGGTGCAATTGGTGAAAACATATTGATTCAGGATGGGGAATCATCCTGGCTTAGTAAAAAAATTTACAGTTCCAGATAGCTGGGAATAAAATCCCCTTTCCCCTTTCCCCTTTCCCCTTTAGCCATAGCCCTGCTATCGACAAAAATTCGTGATTGAATTCTCGCGCTCGTTGTAGGCAGAATTTTCCCTGTAAAATCAGTTATTTCACCAGTTATACTGCCCGCATTTTTTTTGATTTGACCAAATTAATACAGATAAACGGTAATTTTTTATTGATGAGCGAACATTTTTTCTTGATGAATGGTATTCATCTGCTACTTTTAAATTAGCTTTTAGTTAATCGATAGTACAAATGAAATAAAAGCATTTAAAGTGCCTGCAGCGGGTCAGAACTGGTCTAATATTTAGCAATAGCGGGCTAAGCAAATTGCAAAGGAAACAGAGAGGTTATCATGATGGAGTATTACACCAAATGGATGCAGTTTTCGCTGCTCGTTCTTTTCTATATATTTTGTGGCGCTGTTTATGCCGATCAGGCTACTGTCGATAAAGAAAATCAGTCGCCAATTGTAGGTGCCGGCGCACATTTCTCGTGGGTTATTTTTAATGATCTTAAGCCGGCGCTGGAACAAAGTAGTGGCCGTAAGGTGGAACTTTTCGGCAAGGAGTCCATGCTGGGCATGGGTTGCAATGCCGGTATCAAGATGGCAAAGCAGAATCGGCCTGGCCACGAGAGCTTTGGCTTTGTCTGCTGCCCACTGAGCGAAAAGGAAGTCACAGAAAAGAATATACAGGTTCATCCTATAGCAAATGAACCAATCCTGATCCTGGTTAATAAAGAGAATAAAATTAAAGATCTGTCCCAGCAACAGGTGCGCGCAATATTCAGTGGTAAAATTACAAACTGGAATGAAGTCGGAGGTGCTGATAAACCCATTGTTGTGGTTAACCGCCTGCACTGTAAACATAGACCGGGCCACTGGAAAACTATTTTGCCGGACGCCAGCTTGTTCCGAAAAGACCGCCTAAATGTAAAAAGTGCGGCAGAAATGGTTAAACGAGTTACTGATTTCCCTGGGGCCATTGGCCATACCGGTGCCACATGGGAGTTCGGTCCCGACAGCAGTGTAAAGAGTGTTAGTGTCGGAGGTGTTTTACCTACCGCTGATAATCTGCGTGCTGGTCGTTATCCCTACTATCGTGTGTTATCTGCAGTGACCAATAAGCAGGCGTCGCCAGATGTCATGAACATTATCAACAGTGTGCAGACTGGACCGGAATTTAGCAGGGTGGCGAAGCAATATGAGCTCGTCCCAATAAAGCAGTAAATCATGGCACCTCCACATACTTATAGAAACCGGCTAATCCTTTATGTCGTGTTGCTGGAGTTGTTTCTGATTTGTGTTCTGTACTATTTCTATGGGCAAAGTCGTGATGCGATCCTTGATGCGGCCAATCGCAACCTGGGACTATTTTCGTCACAGCTCGATGCCAAGATCAAACTGGAAGAGCATGAATTAGAGCAGAGTGCTCGCCTGATCAGTGACAATATCCAGTTGCGCGAGTATATGTTTGTAGTTGTCAGCATCGGCACCGAAACCGATCCATTGCATGAATTGTTTCAAAGACAGTTTGGATGGCTCAAATACAAGAGCGCGGCAATCATCTCTAAAAACGGCGATGTGTTGATTGGAGATGATAAGCAATTGCTGTCAGCGATTAGCAAAAAACCGAATATCGAGAAATTGGATGGCGAGATTTTATACTACTCGACGGATAAAAGTATCGAGATGGCGGTCTCTATGCCTGTTTACTATCAAAATGAATATCTCGGCTATGTAGTGCTGACAAACACAATGGATGCCAGCCTGATAGATACAGCACGTGATACCGGCTATGGTCAGTTCTTTGTGGTAGGCAATGGGAAAATACTCCGTTCTTCGCTAGAGGAAGATCTTACTGGTCAGAAATTTAAACAAAGAAATGGCCTGTTACGGCTGATACAGGGCGATTTCCTGGTCAGTAAAATATCGTATTTTGAAGAAAATAAATTACCACAGGTATGGTTCGGGTTTTCAAATCCAGAGCTTACTAGTCAGCTAGACCGGAATCGTTCACAAATGCTGATATTAGCAATCGGCGTTAGCGTCATCATTCTTGTTATTGGTATTGCCATGATACGTAACTTCAGCCAACCAGTGGGTCGCCTGGTCAGCATTATGAACGATGTTGGTGATGGACAGTTTCCCAAAATCGAGGCAACCCAGTCGAGGGATGAATTTGGTTACCTGATAAACAAGTTTCAGGACATGATTGCGCGTTTGAAAGAAAAGCAGGATGAGGTCGACCGTGTGCATGCGCAGCTGGAAGAGCAGGCCACGACCGACTCACTTACCGGATTGTATAACCGCCGCTATCTGTACGATCTTTATCCCAAACTATTATCCGATGCCACGCGCCAGGGCAAGTCTATTACTTTCATACTGGCCGATCTCGACAAATTCAAGATTATTAATGATAAGTACGGCCATATGGTTGGCGATCAGGTGCTGACCCATGTATCAGACATTATACGTGACTGTTGCCGTGCCAGTGATTTTGTGTTTCGTGTTGGTGGCGAGGAGTTTCTGGTGCTGATGACCGGTGACCTTAGCGGCGGTAAGATTCTGGCGGAAAAAATCCGTAACAAAATTGAGCAGTCTCCATTAAGAACAGGTGATTTATTATTACTAATCTCATCCAGTTTCGGTGTAGCGCAACTGCAGCCGATGGATGGTGATGCCAGACTCAGTGATACCCTTGCCCGTGCGGACAAAGCGCTGTACAGGGCAAAAGAATATGGGCGCAACCGGGTAATAGCGATGGATATCAATAACAATGATGACGATCAAAAAAACAATCAGTGGCAGATACCACAATTAAATCATCAGCAAGCTGGGCGAGGTTCAGGCACTACACAGAACGGACCAAGATATTTCAGACTGCCGCTTTAAGTTCAGCTTGGCCGTGTGACATTTTTCCGGTCTTTATCAGGGGGCTGTTCTGCCAGATGCTACCAGTTGCTGTCACGCAGCTTTGTTAACAACGACAGGCTAGTTCGAGGAGATTGCCCCCGCTATAGCAACTCGAAATAACTGGGTATTCTTTGGGAGGATGCTGTGATTTCAGATAAACTCCCTCTGATGAAGTTATCCATTTTGAGCAACCTCACGATTGCAACAAATCAGGTCGTGCCCGGATCCGTTTTCACTAGCCTGGCCAGCAATTCTGTTTTTTTCTTCTGTGCAATGGTGTTAGCCAGCTTAATAACATCCAGCCAGGCATCTGCTGCAAGGTTCACACCCGAGGGCATCTATGACCCTGAAATATATTTCCTTGATAATGGCATGCGTGTCATCCTCAAGGACCGGCATGGCGCCCGCAACGTTGCGATACGACTGAATGTAGGGCTTGGCGAGTATGATTTCGACTGTTTACAACGGGAAACAGCGCACTTCCTCGAACACCTGTTATTTACCGGTACGTCACAGCATTCGGAGAGTGAGCTCGATGAATTAATTATTCATCATGGCGGTAGCTGGAATGCCGCCACATATGGTGAGGACACCATTTTTAAAGTTGATATTTTCAGTGAATACGTTGATGTTGGACTGGCAACTCTACATGAGGTCATCACCGATTCAGTCATCAGCAAGGCTGACTTCGAACACTCACAGAAAATCATCTACCGCGAGTTGGGCGGTGTTCCTACACGCATAACAAGGTACCTGCATCAGCATGAACTTGTCAGTAGTGCACGGGACAAGGTTCTAAAAGCGATGCTCCAGGGCAGCCGTATCTACTGCAGTCATCTGACAACCCTTGAGCATATCTCACGCCAGAACATTATCGATGCCTATAACAAGTTTTATGTGCCAAACAACATGACCCTGGTGATAAGCGGCGACTTTGATACGGCGAAAATAAAAAAACAGATTGCTGCGCTTTTCGGCAAAATGCCATACAGGAAAATTGAGCGCGATATCCCAGTAGCAACGGGCTTTAACGAGGGGCCGCTCCACGTCACCGGCACACTCGATCCAATATTTGGTACCAATGGCACGTCTGAGCTGATCTATCGTACCAATGGCTATGGCTCGCCTGATTACTATGTTTTCCTCATCATCGAGGCATACTTCTATAAACGTATGTATGAAGCGATCCGAGTACTGCAGGGGCTGTCTTATTCACCGAGTGTTGAAATCCTCGGCGGACGCCATGAAGGTCTGTTTGTTATCAATGCCGATGCAGACCTTAAGGACCTGGACAAGGTTTCCGACATCATGCATCGGGAAGTCGTTCGGCTGCGAGACGGCGAAGTGAGCGATGCGGAGATAAAGCAGACCATCCGCTCCCTGTTACTGAGCAAGGCACAGGGCCTGGAATCGAATGCAGACATTGCCTGGTATTATATTAACAACCTGGTCGAAGTTGACAAGTACGGGGGGTTTGTAAATCAGGAGGCATTACTTGAGAAGTTCACGCCCGATGATGTACGCAATGTTGCGCGGCAATATCTCATCCCGTCGAACATGGCCTATGTGAAGTCGAAACCGACCCTGACCTCGAACCAGTTCTACCTGCTGGCCGTTTTCGTCTTCATTATTATCATTTTCTTTAGCTGGTGGCTGGGTAAGAGGATTGGTATTCATATTCAGTCAATGCGGAAAACCAGGAAAAGATAAAGGGAAAAAGCGGTTTTAAGTTTTAAGTTTTAAGTTTTAAGTTTTAAGTAATTATCTCAGTCTGCCGTCATGTTAGGCATGCCTGAGAAGAATTTGAAGTTTTATTTTCTTTACCGTTGGTAGAGTTTTAGTGATATGCATGCGTGGCTGGAGGTGTGATTGATGAAAAATGTAAATCATTCTAAAGCGATGCCACCGTAGACGAAACTCCATGCCGCCGATGAAGGTCCATCGTTAAATTCGCTTTTGACAATTACAACTAATTTTTTTGTATCTGAGTGATAATTCTCCTTTATCTTTCTTTGCTGTTGTTCCTTTTTAAAGAAATAACACGCATCAAGCTTTGTTTCTCATTTGACGTTGATAGTGTCGTTTTTGGTTATCACTCTGGAGGGGATTGCTCTAGGACCCGTATATTTAAAATATGATGTAGCTCTG
>JARFQE010000112.1 GCA_029287915.1 Arenicellales bacterium | reverse complement strand
TTAGAAGTAATTTCAACTCCATGCCCTGAGTAATTACTAGTAGTTGGGACGATGTTTTTATACTGTATGAACCCCTGCTTCTGGTCGTAAGCAGAAGTTCTCGAATACTGATGTGACCAGACTGCATAAAGGTCGGCTACCGACCCAATGTATGGACTCCTCCAACCTATATGGCATAGGTTAGATGTCGACCAAGACAAAAAGGAGCCCATACAATGAAGAACGTTAATACAATTGGAGTTGATTTAGCAAAGAATATTATCCAGGTATCGGTAGTGACAGCGTCAGGTAAGGAAGTCCAGAACAAAGCCTTGATGCGTAAGAAGTTTGCGGAATACCTGGCGAAGCAGAAGCCGGGACTGGTGGCCTTTGAAGCCTGTGCGACAGCTCACTACTGGGCACGGCAAGCGGTGAAGCAGGGTCATCAGATTAAAATCATTCCGGCGCAAGCGATTGTTCCTTTCAGGCAGGGTCATAAGACGGACAGAAATAATGCGCTTGCTGTCGCTGAAGCAGCGAACCATCCAAATATCAAGGTGGCTCCTTGTAAGGGAATCGAACAGCAGGGCATGCAGTCGATCCAACGTTCGCGTGAGCTTCTGATCCAGGAGAGAACCGCATTATCTAACCATCTTCGTGGTTTGCTGCTGGAGTTTGGGGTGGTGATACCGCGGGGTTTTGCATGTCTCACACAACACATACCGGACATACTGGAAGACGGTGAGAACGAGTTGCCCGAGAGTTACCGTCCGACCTTGTTGCGCCTGTATGAACGTTTTTGCACCTTACGTGATGACATTAAGTATCTGGACAAAGAGATCGGCGCACTGGTCAGGCAGAATGAGACATGCCGCCGATTAACGAAATTGGAAGGCGTCGGTCCGATTGGTTCGGTGCTGATATTTGCCAATCTGGGTACGGGAGAGGCATTCAGGAATGGCCGCGAGTTCTCCTCTTACATTGGTTTGACACCAAAGCAGTACAGCAGCGGTGGCAAGGTCAATATCGTGGGGATCAGTCGTTACGTGGCGAACCAGCGATTAAGGGCAGTGCTGATTCAGGGTGCACGCGCGTATGTGCATAAGATGAAAGAACCGAAGACAGCGAAAGACAGGTGGCTGTGGTCACTGATTCAGCGAGCGGGTTATGGTCGGGCAGCGGTGGCGCTTGCGAACAAGAATGTGCGCACTGCCTGGGCGCTGTTAACACAGGGCACGGAATACAAGCCACAACTGGTTGCGTAGAATGCTGCATAAAAATAGAGGAATAACGTGAAAGGATAAAGGAGTTCAGCGAGCAAGCCGAGATCAGATAAAGATATCCGCCTTGATAAAACCTGTACCGCTTTGTGACCGTGATAGGTCATCGACCCATAGAGGCATCAAGGTGCGCATACATTGAGGGTTAGTAGATAGCGTCTCCACTAAAAAACCGAATATACGTACGCGTCTATATTTAATCGTGGCTTACTTGCTTAACAGGAGGAGTCCATATACATAGCGGTCATTTAGGATTAACTAATTCACAGCTTCACGAAAAGTCTGCTGGTGGACATAAGCATATATTTTAACTACGTGAAGACGACCGCTACTTATCAAGGATTACTCAAACACACCTCTTCATCAATATCAGAATGGAGGGGTAAGCAATTATAACCACATTGAACCTATAACCACAGGCCGAGTGATAATACCAACTAGCTACCAGACATTGCAGCCTGATAGCTGTATTAAGTGGCGGGAAAAATGTGAGCAAACAGCGCACCGAAAATTGAAAAATCATGATCAGCCGTCATGATGGTGTAACAATTGTGAAGTAAATTACAGTTGCTTACTGAGTAATCCCGTTAAGCCAAACTGACGGGCGGCTGGCCACCGTGATCAGGCTGTGATCCTCTGGCACTCGATCTGCTATTTACCGCCCGTAACAGGGCGGTATTTTTTTGCGTGTCGCAGAACTCATCTAACTATGTATATGGATTGGCTATATTTGGAATACACACAATATAAGTGTCAGGATATTTTACAGAAACAATTGCAGTATTTATTCTCAACTATATAAGTAATTGAAAATTATAAATATATAACCTGTGGCATAAGAATTGCTTCATAAAATAAATCGATACATATAAAAGGATTCTTAATAAAGAAATTTCTGTTTCGATTTTTATTAATGGATAGAGAGGGGTATATGGAAGATTACAAAACTGTTTTAGGACGCATGGCACTAATTCCTGGAAAAATGTTGCTGACGGGGATAGGTACTTATCTATCTATGTTGACAATTCATTAGGGCTGCATTCAAGGTTTCGTGGCATATGAATACTCGGTGATCAGTTAAGTGAATAATAACAAAGGAGTGTTTTCATGACGCCTCATAATACCTATTGCATTTTTTCATCTTGTCTTTTCAAGCGCAGAATTTTCTCCCTCAGGTTTTCAAAAGCTGCAGGTACAGTGGTTGGCACTTTTCTAATGACAATTGCTATGAATGCTGGCGCCATGCCAATTCAGGCTTACAATAGTGGTCCGCTTGAATTTAGTACAGTCAATCAGAATATGTGGGGGGAGGGGGCAGCAACGCAACTGAAGAATGATAAATTCTTTGGAGCCCAGTGGACTGACAAAACCACTTCGCTTGGAGGTATCATTGGCAGTAAAACTTCTACGACGGTTTATACCAATCCCCTTTGGTGGACATGGAAGGCCTGTAAGGAAACCATCAATGTGTTGTGTGGTAGTGAACCTTCAAGAGGTGCTGAGGTGCTCACCGTAGATACGCGCACTGGAGCAAAGCTGGATTTGACAACTTCCGGTAAGTTTGGCTTTGAACTCGGTTATGTCGTTGATGCAGGCTCAGTTAATGCCGACTTACTTTTCAATGCCGGGGCGGAACTGCCGACACGTCCTGTCAAGGTTGGGGATGCCATCCAACTAAACACCAGTAGTCTCCTCAGTGAAGGCCTTCTCACCACTCAATCGCCAACGGCAAAAGCTTATTTAAATGCCATAGCCAGCCTCAGTGCAAGCGTCACTGCCGAAGGCTGCCTGATTGCGCTTGGCTGTAAGGAAGGCAGTGCGACCCTGGCTAATTTTAATGAGACATTGCCATTGTTGGAAGTAAATCCCAACGCGATTGAAATCTTACCGGAAGCACTACCCCCAAAAAATCCGGGTGGAGATCGTGAAGCCTTGTTAAAAGCGGACCTGTTTAATCAACAACTAACCTTACAGGCCAGTCTGGATGCCGCAGGCGTACCGGGTTTCAAACTTACAAGTAATTTTGGCACCCTGGTTGACACCTCGCCCACCGGAGTTCCCTCCGTTGAAATTGATCTGGCTTCACTCGAATTTCAGGTACCAGAGATTCAGGCTAGTGGTGGTGTAGATGGTGACTTGATCAAGGCAGAAGGAAGAGATGATTTTCTTAAATTAAAGGCTGATCTAGATGGTGTGGCCACTCTAGCAGGAGTTGTTCCTCCGCTTGGATTAGGAATATCATTGATTGATATTGGTTCTGGTGCAACCAATTTTAAAGTGGCAGCTTCACTGGACGCCCTGGATATCGATGTCGGCCCTGATCTGGGTTTTGCACAGGATTTTGAATTGACACCAACCCTGAAAGCAATTGTCAGCTTTAGTGCACCGGTGATGATTGCAGGTATGCTTGTGGACAGTTGGGAAGGGATATGGGATAACTTTCCTGAAATTACTTTGTTTGAAAACACGACGTTTTCACCTACGTTCATGTTAGACGCAGAGCTCCTGCATGAGCTGGCAATTGACCTGGGGCTTTCAGGTACGCTAGATCTTTTTAAAGTGGGTCTTACTGCATCTCTTGGTAGTGTTAAATTGCTTGGTGGTGACATTAGTCTAAATCAGCTTTTAGGACTGGGAAATACTCTGTTTCAAACACCCAGGGCTGAGTTTGGCATTTACGATGACATGTTTGCCCTTGGTGGATTTACAAACATCATCGGAACCCCATTTACAATACAAGTTGTTCCCGAACCAGCAACCCTTCTATTGTTTCTGTTTGGCATTTTGGCTATTGCAGCTCATAGAGTGAGAGTAAAACTTGCATAGGTGCGTGGCAGTAGTTAAATCTTGAGGCATTTATGGGAACTCTAAGAAAGTCATCACAATGGTTGTCATTATCAATAAGTAATATGCTCTTGCTTATTTCCCCGCTGAGTTGGTCTGCCACGACTGATGGGCAGTACGGCGTTCGGGGCGCCGCGTTGGTACCCTGCGCGGTATACGAAAAGGAGCGACGTGAGCAATCGGAGCTTTATCAAATGCTGAGCTCATGGGTTGATGGTTATATAAGTGGGGTGAATCAACAGACAACGGGTGTTTTCGATGTCAGCTCATTTGAAAGTACGGAACTTCTTGCCGCGTTATTAAACGAGCACTGTCGTAAAAATCCTCATCATACATTCTTTTCTGTAGTGACATTACTGGTTGATAAAATAGCGGCAAATCAACTTCCTGAGTACTCGGAAAAAGTGACCGTTAGTCAGGGAGAACGTAAAGTCCTACTTTACCGAGAAACGCTCAGAAGGATACAGGCCAAATTCCACACAATGGGACTCTATAAAGGTGAAGAGGACGGTGTTTATAGTGCACAGTTACAAGATTCGATCAGAGCCTACCAAAAGTCAATCAACTTCAATCCTACTGGTTTTCCGGATCAGCTCACCTTGTGGCGTTTGTTCTATGATCCTAAATAGTCTAGTTCTTAGTGGTCAGAAGCATGATTGAGAATTTCTCACCGCAATGGCAGCTTTTAAGAAACCATCTGCATAAGTATTAGACTATTTAGTATTAATTATTTTGAGAATCGGTCTTGCTGGACTCGGATTTTGCCCGAAAGAAAAAGAATTCTGCATAAAGAATAAAGCTTCTCTTCAGCCCGATTCGGCGGGCTTTTTATCGCATGTTTATCTGGTGTGCTGAACGTCTGCTTCTGGCTGCGGTTTCAATCGGTCAATGCAACACATTGGTTAAATCGTTCAGCTGGTGTTTCAAAGTTTAACGTTTTTCTTGGTCGTTCGTTAAGCCGTCTTGCTAGCGCAACCCACCTTAACTGACTTCAACGTTCCGGCTCAATTTTATAAATTGATTGTACCCTGCTCATTAAATATGATCTAAGACTACTATTTCATGGTGGACAGATAACAAAAGATAAGAAGACGACACAGATGCAGCATAGACATGAACACCCTGAAGTCGCGCGTGCAATGCGCCCATGGAATTTTATCTTCTTCCTTATCTATGCTGCACAGAAAACCACCAATAATGCAGAAGGCATCTCCAAGGGTTCGATAAACCGCATCCTCAAAGATCCACAGTCACAAGGCGGTTTTGGTCTAACTCCTGAAAAAGCCGGTGCGTTCTTAACCGATACATACCTGGGTTGGTATATAAAAGCGCTCTTCGGTCTGCTAACAGATAATCTTCCCCTTTTCGGATATCGACGTAAATCCTGGCTGATTATCACTTCATTGCTGACAGGCATTACCTGGTTTTGGGTAGCTATGAACGGTACATCATTACAGGCGCTGTTGGTCGGCCTGATGATTATCAACATCATGGTTGCTTTCAACGACGTGGTTTGTGATGGCCTGATGGTGCAAACTGCGCAACGTTTTGAGCTGCAGTACAAACTTCCCGCAGGCACCGTCAACCGGCCTTTTCAGGCGGCGATGTGGTCAGGCGCGTATGTCGCTTTATTTATTAGCAGTATAGCTGGCGCCGTCATTGCACAGTTTTTTGAAATGCGTATGGCCGCGGTCATATCCGGTATCGTCCCACTCGTGCTTGCCATTGCCGTTGCCTTCCTGGTGCGAGAGGAAAAAGTAGCGTGGGACAAAGAGCGGGCAAAGAAGGGCTTTATAGCCATCGGTGTGATTATTATCGTGGCCTTTACCATTCTAAAGCTCAAAGACATACCGGCGGATAATCCAGTACGACCGTTTGAACCCATCATCACAGCAGTAATCATCATTACCGCCATGCTCTTGATGGTGCGTATCCCAAAGGCTCTTTTACCTCCTTTGATACTTGTATTTTTCTGGCAGGCGGCGCCTTTTGACTCGGGCACTTCATATATGTATCAGTATTTCACTCTACTCAATACACAGTTCGTCGACGCGCTGGGTAATGAGGGTTTTATACTTGATGCTATGCGCACTTTTGTTGTCTGGTTGGGTATAGTAGACCAGGCCACTTTACAGGGAGAGTCTTTTGTCGAACTTTACTGGAGTGGCATTTTACGTTCCATCAATGCGCTATTTGCGATATTTGGCGCTTTGTTTTACAGACGTTATCTTCAATCAGTACCGTTCGGACATCTGTTTGCCTGGTGCATACTGGCTCAAGGTGCTGTGATGGCCAGCTTTTTGTTGTTCTCGGTTGGAAAAGTAAGCGACCCTGGCATTTTAATGGCAATCATGGCGGTGGAAGGTGCTGTCTTCCTCATCGCGACACTGGCTATCTTTGGTTATGCGGCAAAACGTACACCGAATACGAATCAGGCCTCTATATTTGCTCTGTTTATGGGTATGTATAACCTTGGGCAGTCGATGGGGCGTGAAAGGGTTGGTGGCCCGATTTTTACATCTTTTGCTGACAAGGCCACGATCACTATAGATGGTGTAACCGAAACTGTATTACGTAATCCTGATATGGGTGTAACGGCAACAGTCGTGATCTCTGTTGCATACCTGGGCCTTGTCTATATATTAGTTCGTTATATGGTTCATAAGGGACACATCATGACACACCCAGAAGATGCCAAGGAGGCATACTAGAACCAGGATCGGTGCCGACTATCACATTTCTTGTGTATTAAAATATTAAACGTCTGCCTCTGTCCGATAGCGGAAGTTCGTGAAGCTGCGGTACCAGACCAAGTAAAACGACCGCTGACGACCAGCAGTAGTCATTAAGCCGAATGCCTGAATGATTAAATTCGGTGCTTTGTATTTCTTCAGAGATCGAATTTAAGACCGACGGTCACAGTAAAGTCAGTGGTAGTTTCATGTGTAATGTCTTCGGTGAAAGCCAGTGTCAACGAACTGGCCTTACTATATGCCACGCGCGCACCAAAGGTCACTAGCCAGGGGGTATCATCCAGCTGTTGAAGGGATGTATCATACGGTGAGCTGCCACCCTGTACCTGTGCCATCAGTGACCAACGATCGCTCAATCGATAACCGAGCGTGGACGACAATCGTGCATAGTCCTGGTATGCGGTGGCAGTGCTGCCAGTCGCAAATGGGTGTAGCAGCTGTCCCTCGACATGCCCGAACCAATTACTAGACAGCCATGAAACCACACCGCCGATTGCAATGTCCGGTTTACCCGTTCCCCATCCACGCTTGCGTGACCCGGTCGGCAGGGTGATCCCGCCAAGCAGAGCAGCTGACCAGCCTTCACCGCTGATCAGATGGTGACGCAGACTGATAGCGAGATTACCCACTTCCCAGCCTTCTTGCCCTTGCCAGCTTTCACTGCCATCCGGGTCGTTGTAGAAATAAACAAACTCGTCATCAGGGCGAAGTTCACGGCCTCCATTTGGAAACCCGAACGTCGAGTGATAATCACGCAGAAACGAGTCCATAAAGCCGTCATAGGCATAGTACAGCGGTACTGTCAGGGCAAGCTCGGTTTTCGACGTAAATGCGCGTGTCAGTTTCAGATTAAGACTGTAGAGTTCCATATCGACCAGTAGCTTGCCGTCCGGCAGTGCATCAAACTCGTAAATACTGCTGTAAGTCTGCAACAGTTCGATACCGAGTGATTCACTATAAGCTTGCAATGCCGATGAGGGTAACGGGTCATAAAACCGAAGCATCGGGGGGTACATGTTCTGCACCGGTAATGGCGCAGTCGTCTGTGCTGTTTGTTGAATATCTGACCAGGCAGAGTGCGAAGCAAATTGACACAGGAGCGCGGTGGTCAGAGCATTGAGGTAATGAATGACCTTGAATAATCTACGTCTTTCTGTTTTCACCAACATAACAATTAAATACTATTATAGGGACTTCAATTGATGAGACAAAAGGAAAACGTCTTTCCAATATGTCAGTGATTGGTCGTAGGCAGACAAAGACCTACCTAATACGTATTTGTTGTTTCATATAACGTAACAGGTAAAACCTAATACTAGAATTTTTTTCAGCAGTCATTTATCTGCAATGCTAAAACCCCTGACTACGAAATCAACGGCTAATGCCGCTACTGACGTTTGTTGTTTTCTATTCGTTCCCTATCGCAGGCCGCCATACCCGGTTATCCCTGGCACGAGGGAATAACCGGGACAGGATCCAGTTAACAAAGGTAAAGAGGTCATCAGCAAAGCTGTTTAACAGCTGCAACAAAGGTAGTCACATCATATGGCAGCAGTCACTCACCTCTCCGTGTAGATAGGCCCTGTTATGTTTTTATTTATGTTTGTGTTCAGGATAATACGGCAGCAGGGCTTCAATGCTTTGTTTTAGCATTGTTGCGTATTTCTGATCAGCATTTTGCTTGGCCTTCATCGCAGCAATAATAACCGCATGATGTTTGGCCAGGCGCTCAGCATAGTCTTTTTGATCTGGTTTTACCCGCTGTGTTAGAAAATAGTCGCTGATTGTCGAGATGATTTTCTGCGCATGCTGTTCCTTATTCATCACCCAGCGAACCAGTTGATTCTGTGATTGGGCATCTGACTTGCCGGCCAACTCAGCAATTAACTTGGCTGACTTTTCTGCTGTAGCGGAATCTTCAAGCATAGATTTAACCCGTGCGTAATCATCATAAATACCACAGGGTATCTGGCAATGAGAATAGGCAGGCTGCAGTAAAAGCAGACAAGATCCGACAACAGCAAAGACTAAAAGCATTATTTTTCTAGAGGTTCTCATCATATTTCTCCTTGGTAGTTTAAAAATCGTCAATTACATCTCAGCATACCAGGCAGTATCAGTACGCCTTCATGATGGTCGAAATGGTCCGATATGTGATTGATCGATTGTCAACTGTTCTTATACCATCAAGACCCTCTATCATAGGACTGTTATGGCGGGTTAATATAGTTGTTATGTGTAAGGGATTACGTTTTCAAGGGGTCAGAGTACTTGAATACTTAATAATCGCTTCTGGCCGTTAGCAGACGTCTAACTCAATAAACCAGGAAGTAAAATAATCGGATCAAAACTTAGCAATAAAAAAGGCGACAGCTACTTCATCGCCAGCACTATCATAAATTTCTATTTCTTTTTCCAGCTCGGTCATTACTTCAACCAGAGCCGGTGAACGATCTTCACGTTTCGATAACACATTAAGGCGCTTACGGAGCGGTTCGTAATAGCTGGCCCAGGATTTTCGGGTAGCTAGCACAGGATCAGTGGTGATGTATCCAGCAGAAGTTAATTCATCGAGAACAGCATCAGTAGTTGTGATGTCTGGATACTCTGTTTCCCAAAACTCTGCAACCTTCTTATTACGGTCATCCGCATCGCTATTCCAAACGATTTCGCTGAACACAAGCCAGCCACCCGGTTTTAACAGGGGATGCCAGCACGACAACGCGTTGCTGCGGCCGATACTGTAGATGGCGGATTCTGACCAGACCAGATCGAATTGACCTGTTACGCCATCCAGTGGCGGAGGATCTCCCATGTCGCCAGTTACAGCACAGATGCGATCACCCAGTCCGCGTGCGTCAGCTTCTGCGTTGAGCTGGGCAAGGAATGGTTCATTCATGTCCAGTGCAAGGATGCGTGCCCGCGGCAGGTGTTCAGCAAGGGCGAGAGTGGATGCGCCGGTGCCGCAGCCAAAATCGGCAACACGTGCTGCGGCTGGCAGATCTTCTTGTAGTTGTTCAACCAGTTGACCTGTTACACACGGGTCGCCCGGTCCCAGGTGCTGCAGGCCGTCGAAGATGACCGTATAGGCATCGATGATCTCCTGATCGATGTCAGTCATGGTCAGCTAGTATTGCAGCGACAGTAAAAGGAAAGTGCATGTTTATTCTTGTGCAACCTGTATGCGGATATTTTGAACACCCAGCGACTTCAGCGCAGTATAAATTTGCCTGACCAGTTCATCGGGTAGCGGGGCGCCCTCGGATTTGGCGATCGTGCAGTCACCCTTGCCATCGATGCCGTAGCTGCTGATGTAGTTACCGTTCTCACCGCCGAAATAATTATCGACGCGCACTTCGCTGTAGGGCAGCGATGCATCATATAGTTTCATCTTGTCTGAAGAAAATGTGCAGACCTTGTCATCATAGATGTCACGGGCATAGCGTTTTGTAACATCAGCCAGGTATGTAATCGCTTGCTTTTTCTGTACTACTTCAAGTTTTGAAATATCAAAGTTCTCATATGTTCTGTTCGCCTGGCACCCGGCAACTACTGCCATTGATACGACGAGTATGGGAAGTAGGCTTTCTTTAATATCTTTCATTACGAACCCCGGTTGTCAGGCGGGGTTTTTCGGATAGACCGTCTTACCTTCCTTGATGGTCTCGATAACCTTGATCTGATCTATCTTAGCCGGTTCAACTGCCAGCGGGTCATCGGAAAGGATCACCATGTCGGCCAGTTTGCCGGCTTCAAGCGTGCCTTTGCGGTGTTCCTCGAAGTATTGCCAGGCGGCATCTTTTGTGACTGCACGGAATGCTTCGTATGTCGTGATTGCCTGTTCCGGGCCGAGCAACTTGCCACTTGCCGTGCGCCGGTTCACCGCGGCGGAAACCACATTCAGGATATCGATGCCGGCCACCGGTGCATCGTGGTGCAGGGTGAAATTCATTCCACGGTCTAGTGCCGAGCGCGCAGGATCGATGCGTGCCGCGCGTTCCGGTCCGAGAAAGATGTCACGGTGCCGATCACCCCAGAACTGGACATGGATAGGGAAGAACGACGGAACGAGTCCCTGGTTGGCGGCGAAGTTCAACTGGTCTTCGCGCATGGTCTGGGCGTGGATGATAACCGAGCGTAAGTCTGGGCGCGGGCGCTCCTTACGTACCTGTTTCACTGCCTCAATGAGGACGTCTGTGGCCGCGTCACCATTCGTATGTGCCAGGACTGGTACCCCGGCCTCGTCCGCCGTGCGCAACCAGTTGACTACCTCGTCGAGGGTCATGTTGGGATAGCCACGGTAGCCGCCATCCGGTGCGGGTACCTCTTGCGCTTCGTGTGCAGACTCCATGGCGTCGCCGCCCAGCACCATTTTCATGCCGACATCGGATCCGCAGCTGTCAGCCTCCAGCTCCGTGCTGGCGCCGGGCTGAACGTGATACGGCTTGCTCAGGTAAGCGGTATAACCCTGTATCGATCCGTCGAGTACAAGCTTGATGCCGCCCATGCGATAACGGGCTGGCGTGCTCCAGTTCGCGGCCAGGCGCTCGAACGTGGCATCATCAAGCGTGGCAAAGACGGGATAAGAAACCACGTCTATCGGGAGAACGCCGGCCTTGGCACCGCGCTCGAGGAGCGTCAGCATTCCAGGCACCGCGCCGCCTTCCTGTGCCGTGGTTATGCCGGCCTCGGCATACTTGCGCAGGCCGTATTGCAGCATTTCCAGGCTGCGCTCTGGCGCCGGAGAGGGCAATGTACCGAGCATGAACCCCATCGCTTTTTCTTCCAGAACGCCGTTCGGTTCCTTGCTTCCCGGCATCCGCTGGATTTTACCGCCCTCGGGATCTGGTGTTTCGGAAGTGATTCCCGCCAGTTCCAGGGCATTGCTGTTTGCCGACATCAGGTGGCTGGAGATATGCATGAGTACGATTGGATGATCTGTCGACACCGCATCGAGATCCTTACGAGTCGGGTGCCGCTGTTCGGCTACCCCAGTGTCATCGTAGCCCCAACCGATTACCCACTGTCCCCTGGCGGGGTTTTTCTCTTCGATTCGCTGCCGAAGCTTGCGCTGGATATCGGTGATTGTCTTAACGTCACCGATCGGGTAAGGATCGAGATTGACGACCGCGAATTTGAGAGCTTGTTGTACGACATGCGAATGGGCATCGATAAATCCGGGCATCAGTGCTCGGCCCTGCAGGTCGACCATCCTGGTTTCCGGGCCGCGCAGAGGCTTCAAGTCATTGAGTGAACCCGTTGCAGAGATAAGTCCGTCACGTACTGCCAGTGCATTCACCCTGTCACCATCGCGAATCATCGTAACGATTGGGCCACCGAAGTAGATTGCGTCAGCGAAGTCATCTTTAGCAACAGCGTTTGATCCCGTCAACATGGCAGTCGCTGCCATCATGCCCACTACGATATTTCTCATGTTAATTGACTCCTCTATGCTTCATCTGCTGCAATAGTTCCAAAGCAACGATTTGTTTTGTTGTGCGTTGGGTTACGGCACTTTATGCCACAAGTATGCGCCGGGAGTATACCCTCGAACTGACGACGGCCTCCACCATGAAGCTGCTGCTCTCCCAATCAAAAGGGGTCAGAGTAGTTGAAAACTTAATAACCGTCTCTGGCCGTTTGCAGACATCCAGGCAGCAATTTTGAGAAGAAATTAGGAGAATGTCCGATAGCGTCCCTTCGCGTTCATCCAGGTGACATACTGGCTACATGCGCTAAGGAATGTCTTTTTCCAGCAAGGTATTACCGAATGAATCCAACATTATTTTATATTGCACTGTTTAATCGCGAATTGGCGTAAATAATCCGGATCCAT
>JARFQE010000095.1 GCA_029287915.1 Arenicellales bacterium | reverse complement strand
CAACTATCCGGTAGCAAATAATTTTATTGTACTGACACTTCATTCAGCGTAGTGGTTAGCAGGGCTGCAATGACACTCATGCTAGCGAGCAGGAAGATAATGCCGGTAATACCAACATAACTGCTGAGTAAACCGATCAATGACATTGTCATCATGGCGATGCCGATTATGGTATTTGAGACGGCGACATACATTGCCCGGTTATCCATCGTTGCCATATCGACCAGGTAAACCTTGCGGCCGAGCCTGATGCCACTGTGCACGATGATGAGTAGCATAAAGCCAGCGACGTGTACCCAGGTGTTCTTCATATAGGGTAGTTCCAGCCATGAAGAGAGGCTCATCATCAAACCGAGTAATGCGGCACCACTGGCTGCATAGATCATCACCCGGCGGCTTGAGCGGTCACCCCATTTACCCCAGAACGGTGAGCTGAGGCTGCTGGCAACCCCACTGGCGATGATCAGGTAACCCAGGATGCTGATATCCTCGCCAAGCCACTGCTGTGCCAGTAATACGTAAAAGGGGGGTGCCAGGGCCACGGCGAGCATCATAATACGAACAATCACAAACTGGCGAAACTGGCTGTCGCTATACAGGCAGCGCAAACCATCTTTCATTACATCGAGTGCACTGCCGCCTCCTTCCGTAGCACCCGGCTGCTCAATGATCATTGCAAAAGAAATCAACGAGAAAACCCACATGACAATGGAAATACCAAGCAGTATGACAAAGACCCAGCTGCTCGATTTTTGCAGGTCTATTGCTGCTAGCATAACGCCAATGAAAAGCACTACGATGCCACCAATACTGGCGCTGTAGCCCATCAATACACCACGCCGCGACTTTGACACAGTCTTGCCAAGCACGTCTTTTGCCGACACCGAACAGAGCCCACGCGAGAGACTGAATATAATCAGCATAACAATAATACCGATCCCTGCAGCACTGCCCTGCAGTGTTAGTGCGACAATCAGCATGCCTGCCAGTGACAGGGTGGAAAGCAGTCCACCCAGCAGCCATACCGGTTTGCGTCGTTCAAGCTGACGGATCACGGCAGCAACGAAAAGCTGCGGAAGCAATACACCGGTCTCGCGAATTGGCAGCAGAAAGCCTATATAGGCCAGCGGGACACCGAGTGATGTCATCAACCAGGGAAGGATAAGTTTGGCACTGGACAATTCATCAGCAATCTTATTGAAGAGGTTGGCAAACAGGTAGGAAAAAAAATTACGGGGCTGATCGTTACAGGCAGATTCGGGGATGTCTCTACAGACACGTGCGTCTTCATCACCGGTGATCAGGTTGTACAGGTTGTCTACCCGAGATTCATACCGATAAGCCATTGCGTATCCCCGTCATTATTAGTGCAGTTCATTAGCCAATAAATCGGCTTATAATAGAGTCCGGTTGTGTATATATGAAACTGAACAACAGCTTGATGTTGAAAAAAGGCATATTTCTCCTGGCTATTGCAACATTAAAACTATTCATTATTTTAACTTAGTCGATTCCAGTTTATGGCAGCAAATTTGCGTGTGAACAATCACAGTTTGTCTATACATGTCATATACTGCCAGTTTATTTGTATGATACGGAAATTTTAAGGTAGATATATCTTTCCAAAATTTCTTTTAACGGGGCTCATGTGACAGCAATAGTTTCAATTCCTGGTTTTAGCGAGCCGTTTAGTTCATTAAGCCATTTGCTGGCGGCTGCACTATTTTCTTTAGCAGGCCTGTTGCTGCTGTTACGCAGCCGAGGTAACCATGGCCGTCTTTATAGTATTGGTATTTTTATTCTATCAGTTGTTTTTCTTTTATCCATGAGCGGAGTTTTCCATCTGCTTGAGCCCGGCGGTGAGCCACGTAGTATATTGCGCCGTCTCGACCACGCAGCTATTTTTACTCTGATTGCGGGTACCTTCACACCGATACATGTATTACTGTTTTCGGGTTGGCGACGATGGAGTGTGCTTACAGTTATCTGGGTGTTTGCGATTGCCGGTATAATTGTAAAAACACTTTACTTCAACGAACTCCCTGAATGGGTAGGTTTAACCCTGTACCTGTCCATGGGATGGATAGGCGCCTTATCAGCAATTTTGATTTATCATTTGCATGGTGGTCGTTATCTTGTTCCACTGATAGCAGGTGCGCTTGCCTACACCGTTGGAGCAATACTTGAATTCCTCAGAATGCCGACTGTTATTGAAGGGGTGATCGGTCCACACGAATTATTTCATGTCTTTGTCATCTTTGGAATCAGTTTTCACTGGTTGCTGATAGCGAGAATTGCCGAGGATCATCGAAGGGGAATATTGATAACCCAGGGGAATTAACTCAACATAAAATCGAGCAAATCTATCCTAACAGGAAGCAAATAATTCAAGGTACTATATTTTGAGACAGGATTTTTCAACAGGAAGAAAATAATGAAAAGGACTGAAATTGCAAACCATATATTAGCAAGGCTTGAGAACGAGAAATTATCCATCAAGCAGAGCTATATGGATACTAAAAATTCCATTGGTTATTTTTTCGTAGATGAATTACTTCCGGTGGAGATGGCGTTGGCTATCTATAAGGCATTTCCGCCTGCTGCAGCAATGAATCTCAATAAAAGCCTGCGTGAATATAAGTATATCGCGGCTCAAATGGATAAATACGATCCGATATTAGAAGAGGTGCTGTTTGCCTTTCAGGACCAGCGCATCATCGATGTAATTAGCGATATTTGTGAGATAGACAGTTTATACCCTGATGAGAACTTATATGCAGGAGGGATATCCCGGATGGAACAATCACAGTTCCTCAATCCCCACCTGGATAATTCACATGACAAAGACAGAGAAAAATGGAGAGTATTAAATCTACTTTACTATGTCTCTCCTGACTGGAAACAGGAATACGGAGGTAATCTGGAACTATGGCCCGATGGAATGGAAGGTAAACAAATTACCGTTCATAGCAAGTTCAATCGACTGGCTGTTATGGCAACGCATGATACTTCGTGGCACTCAGTGAGCCCGATTACTCATCATGCGTCCAGGTGCTGTGTGTCGAATTATTATTTTTCAGATTCTGCTCTAAAAGATGAGATAAATTTTCACGTTACTTCATTCAGGGGCCGTCCGGAGCAAAAAATACGGGATGTAATTTTACAGGCTGATAGCGTGCTACGAATGGGTATAAGAAAAGTATTTTCCAAAGGGGTAGTAGAGACTAATCATGTCTATAAAAAATAAAAAAATTAAAATATAAAAAATGGAAAACTTGTTCTCATCAATCGATTACAAAGATCCAGTCTGGATTGCAGTTGCATTTGTCTTCGGTTACTTGAGCCGTCAGATCGGGCTGCCACCATTAGTAGGATTTCTTGTTGCGGGCTTTACACTCAATTATTTTGGTGCAGAAGGTGGTGAGTTTCTAAACGAGATGGCAGATATTGGCGTCACTCTGCTGCTATTTTCAATTGGTCTGAAATTGCGCGTCAAAGAGTTGTTGCGTGCTGAAGTGTTGGGCGTCACTATCATTCACATTCTGACGGTTAGCATCTTTATGATGATGAGCCTTGTCTTGTTCAAGGAATTGGACTTTCCATTATTTAGTAACTTGAGCCAGGCAAGCATTCTGGTTCTCGGTTTTGCACTGTCTTTTTCAAGCACGGTATTTGTTGTTAAGGTGCTTGAAAGTCGCGGCGATGTGTTATCACAATATGGTCGCCTTGCTATCGGTGTGTTGATTGTACAGGACCTGGCTGCCGTGCTGTTTCTCGGTATCTCAGAAGCAAAGATTCCTTCTATGTGGGCAGTTTCGCTCATTGCTTTACTGATTGTCGGACGACCGCTGTTACTAAACTTATTAGCTAAATTAGGGCATGGCGAGTTACTGGTGCTATTTGGTCTGGCACTTGCTCTGGGTGGGGCTGCTTTGTTTGATGCAGTGGATATGAAAGGCGACCTGGGAGCCCTTGTCGTTGGTGTTTTACTCGGTGATCATCCCAAATCAAAAGAGCTGGTTAAAATCTTATTTAGCCTGAAGGAACTCTTTCTGGTGGGATTCTTTCTGAGTATTGGTATGGCCGGATTACCCGATTATTCAATAATGATTGCCGTAGCAATATTGTTAGTACTGATGGCTTTCAAGAGCGGCCTGTTCTATCTTTTATTTACACTTTTTTGTGTGCGTGCACGTCCTGCTGTGGCGACATCCTTGATACTGGGAAACTACAGTGAATTTGGTCTTATCGTTTCTGTAGTGGGAGTTTCTCAACAATGGCTCTCTAACGAATGGCTTGTCGCTATGGCATTATTAGTAGCAAGTTCATTTGCTGTATCATCAGTGATTAATAATTATAGTGATGATATTTATACTCGTTTCCGAAATCAACTTAGAAGACTTCAGCGTAAAGAACGACTTCTCGGTGACGAAGATTTTGACTTGTCGGACACCAGGGTTCTTATTTGCGGCATGGGTAGAGTAGGTAGTGGCGCATATGATTACCTTCTGGAGCAGGGACATGTAAATGTGCTGGGGCTGGATTCAGATGAAGAGGTTGTGACGTGCCAGCGCTCACATGGCCGTAATACAGTCCTGGCTAATGCCAGTAGTCCAGATTTCTGGTCACGCATAGATGTAAATGATAGTAAAATCGAATGGGTGTTTCTATGTGCTCCAAATAATTACGCCAATGCAACAGCAGCAAAA
The DNA here is from genome assembly GCA_029287915.1 of Arenicellales bacterium. Taxonomy (GTDB): domain Bacteria; phylum Pseudomonadota; class Gammaproteobacteria; order BMS3Bbin11; family BMS3Bbin11; genus BMS3Bbin11. The sequence continues at coordinate 45,386 of JARFQE010000095.1, read as the reverse complement.
TTAGCACGACAACGGGGTTATAAAGGTCTGATTTGTTCAGCAACAAAGTTCCCGGATGAAGAAGCCGTTTTAAAAGAAGCAGGAGTAGATGCTGTCTTCAATATTTATGCGGAGGCCGGTGCCGGGCTTGCTGAAAATGTTCAGAATATCTGTAATGTTAATAACTAAGACTGATATTCAGTGGTTTATGGAAAAATATCTGCCAGTTGATTTGATATCAGCTAATATACTGATAAATATCGATAACAAAATAGCCAGTGTGCCGGGATAATGGAATGAAGAAATTTATGATTATTACAATTTTTATAGCATTGCATCTTTTCAGTGGCTGTAGTGTAGAGACAGAAGAACAGGCAGAATCTGCCAGCTTGCCAGAGCAGCAGATGTCGCAAGCCGCGGTGTCTAATAAAACTGACACACCACCGGCAGCCGAGGAAAGTGAAGAACACGAAGAACACATAGCATTCACGTTGGAAGAAGTAGAACATAAATTTGGCACCAGGCCGGGTAGCAAGTTTTTGCCTGCAGTTGCCATCGACACTGACGAAGCACCAGAATTTACATTTACTGAAGATGAGTCTGATACAGAACCATTGCCATACTATAAACTGACCGATAACAGTTATTTTTTCTTCGGCAATATCGCAGAGGTGGATGAGAACAATCGAGGCATGAATGGAAATGCAGGTTTTGTCGTCACTCCGGATGGCGTCGTAGTCATAGACTCATTGGGCACCCCGAAGCTCGCGCGTAGAATAATAGCAACGATTAGGTCGGTGACTGATATTCCGATCCGTTACCTTATAGTGACTCATAATCACCCGGATCATGCCTACGGTGCAATTTCGTTTAAGCAAATTGATAATGTTGATGTGATTGGTCATAAAGCAGCAATAGAATATATAAATTCGGGTCGCATTGAACATTCTGTTGCCTATCGCCGAACTTTTATTGAACCGGATATGGTGGAATTTGAGGCAGTCAGACCTGACATCATTATAGATGTCCCGTTATATGAAAAATACGAATTGAAGCTCGGTGAGTATATCTTTGATATCTACAACGTTGGTCCACAGCATTCCTACGGAGACCTGATCGTACACGACAGGAATGAGAATATACTATGGGTATCAGACCTGGTCTTTAACAACCGTGTAACTTTTATGGAAGATGGACACAGCAAGCTGGCTATACAGGGTCAGGAATGGCTGTTAGATAACTTTTCAGATGTTAAGTTGATGATTCCCGGGCATGGCAGTGCACAAACAGCACCATTCCCAATGGTCACAAAAACCATGAATTATGTTAAACGCATGCGTGAATTTATGGCGAAAGCGATAGATGATGGAGTGGATTTGATGGATGCTGTAGACACGGCCGAATTTGAAGACTGGAAAAATGTTCGCCTGTATGGATTGAACCAGCGGCCAAACAGCAATTTTATCTATCGTGAGATAGAAGCCGAACAATTTGAGTAGTAATGAGCCATAGCAGGAACTATTAATTCCTGTTGTGCTATCTATTCTGTGTGCGGACTTTCTATCCTCGGTAAATCTTACCTGCTTTTAGACGAGCGTTTCCCAGCCGGTTTTTTTGCAGTTGATTTGCTTTTTTTATTTCGTTTCTGTGCTGCAGATTTTTTGCCTGATGATTTAGATCCAGAGACCTTCAATTCAGAAATATTTAATTTTTTTCCACAAACCCTGGCATTTTTAAGAATTCTGAATGTTTCATCCGGCATGCCTGCAGGTAAATCTACGGTTGAGAAAGTATCATAAATATCAATTGCACCGATGTAACAGCTTTCAAGATCGGCTTCATTGGCAATAGCGCCTACAAGGTTGCCGGGTTTTACGTCATCATCATGTCCAACATCAACTCTGTAGCGGCACATTCCAACGTCAGGAAATTCTTTCAATCGCCGCGGCCTTGTTTGCAGTGTTTTTTCTCTGTCGTCAGGTCTGCCTTTCCGTCCTTCTCGGGTAGCTTTTGGCCTGACAGTACCTTGTCGATCAGGTCTTCTTTCAGGGCGCTGCTCTTTTTCTGATACTAGCAGTGGTACTTCACCCTGCGCGATTTGAGCCAGGGCAGCAGCTATCTGTAATGGATCTGTTCCTGTCTCATTGTGGTAATCGGAGATCAGTTTTTCGAATGTTTCCAGATTCTGATTGCTCAGAGTTTCGTTGATTTTTTGCTTGAATGCATTTATGCGCAGTTCGTTCACTGCTTTCGCTGATGGAAATTTCATCGGGTCGATGGGTTGTTTGGTTACCCTTTCGATGGTTTTCAACATGCGTTTTTCACGCGGTGCGACAAACAGTATAGCCTCTCCACTGCGACCCGCTCGTCCAGTGCGTCCAATGCGATGAACGTAGGATTCAGGGTCATACGGTATATCGTAGTTAATAACGTGACTTATGCGCTCCACATCCAGTCCACGTGCAGCAACATCAGTGGCAATCAATATGTCAATCTTGCCCTGTTTTAACTGGTTGATCGTACGCTCACGCATTTTTTGTGCGATATCGCCATTAATTGCTTCGGCGGCAAAGCCCCTGGCTGCCAGCTTTTCTGCAAGTTCTACAGTGGCTGTCTTGGTACGTACAAAAATTAATAGTGCATCAAAGGGTTCTACTTCCAGAATGCGGGTCAGGGCATCGAGTTTATGATGGCCGGCGACCTGCCAGTAACGTTGTCGTATAGTGGTAGCAGTTGTTGTCCTGGTTTTAACCTTGACTATTTTAGGTTTGTTTAAAAACCGTTCAGCAACTTTACGTATGGCATCTGGCATGGTGGCAGAGAACAGCGCGATTTGACGTTGTTGCGGGATTTTTCCCATCACCCACTTGACATCATCTATAAAACCCATGCGCAGCATTTCATCAGCTTCGTCCAGTACCAGTGCCTTCAGACCATTAAGTTTCAGGGTGCCGCGTTTAATATGATCCATAACTCGCCCGGGGGTACCAACAACAACATGGACGCCCCGTTTTAGCGGCCTTAACTGTAGATTGTAGGCCTGGCCACCATAGATTGGCAGCACATGGAATCCTTTCATGTAATGGGCGTAGGACTGGATCGCCTCGGCAACCTGTATAGCCAGTTCCCTGGTAGGTGCGAGCACCAGCAGCTGAGGATGATTTTGTTTAATTTCTATTCGATCCAGCAGTGGCAATGCGAATGCAGCAGTTTTGCCTGTACCCGTTTGCGCCTGTCCGATAATATCGTGACCCTGCTGCAAATAGGGGATACACTGTAGTTGAATTGGTGAAGGGGACTCATAGCCTATATCATTGAGTGCTTTCATCAGGTTAGATGATAGCCCCAGACTGTTGAAATCGGGTGTTTGTGCTGATGAAGACATGATAGGCCTTTAGGTGTGCTGGGGATGACTCCACATTATACGATATATTAGTAAGTTATTATATATCGCATGTAAATGCGCTGATGTTTACAATGTAAAATATAATAAATCTATCATTCCTTATCGTTTTGGTATCGCTACCTGTATGCACATAGTCTATGGCTGCAGAACGTGATCTAATCTCGTATGTTCGAAATTAGTCCGGATTGCGGACAATTCGGACGGATTAATCGAAGTTATGGGCCCGGTGCTGATGATGTTTAACTCACCATATTTATGGCAATGGCAACCCGAAACTGGCTGGAGTAACGATGCTGACCCTGTTTCTGTTGTCAGTCCCACTTGCTCTGTTTAAAAAATGAATGTATCCCCGCCACAGACGCACTAATGGTGGTGTTGATTCTATTCGCCGCTAATTTCAGCATAGGTTGCAGCAAATGCCGCTATAGCCTTATCCAGATCTTCTTTGGTATGGGCCGCTGAAATCTGGGTACGGATTCTTGCCTTGCCCTTCGGTACTACCGGAAAGAAAAAGCCAATGGCATAAATACCGTGCTCTAATAATTTTTGTGACATTTTTTGTGCCAATACAGCATCTCCAAGCATCACTGGTACAATCGGATGATCACCTTCGTCCACTGCAAAACCGGCCGACCGCATCCCTTTTCGAAAATAGTGCGTGTTTTCTTGCAGGCGATCACGAAGAGAGGTCGACTCAGACAGCATGTCCAGCACCTTGATGGATGCTGCACAAATAGCAGGAGCCAGTGTATTTGAAAACAGGTAAGGGCGTGAGCGTTGACGCAGCATATCAACGATTTCTTTACGTGCCGATGTATAACCGCCTGAGGCGCCGCCGAGTGCCTTTCCAAAAGTTCCGGTGATTATGTCTACACGATCCATCACGCCGCAATATTCATGTACACCACGGCCTTTTTTACCCATGAAACCAACGGCATGACAATCATCATGATGAACCATCGCATCATACCTGTCAGCAAGATCACAAATCCTGTCCAGCTGTGCAATTGTTCCATCCATTGAAAACACGCCGTCAGTGGTAATCAATATACGGCGCGCGCCTGCTGCCTTCGCCTGTTCCAGCTTTTCTTCGAGGTCTTTCATGTTATTGTTTTTGTATCGAAAGCGGACTGCCTTGCACAAACGCACGCCATCAATAATAGAAGCATGATTCAACTCATCAGAAATTACGGCGTCTTCTTTATTTAAGATTGTTTCAAAGAGACCAGTGTTGGCATCGAAGCAAGCGGCATAAAGGATCGTATCTTCCATGCCGAGGAACTTGCTTACCTTATCTTCAAGTGTTTTATGTATTGTCTGGGTGCCGCAGATAAAACGCACAGATGAGAGGCCAAAACCCCACTGATCATAACTGTCTTTGGCCGCCTGTATGACTTCGGGATTATTTGCCAGGCCGAGATAATTATTCGCGCACATGTTAACAACTTCTCTGCCATCAGCGAGGGTGATATCATTCTTCTGATGTGAAGCAAGAATACGCTCGGTCTTCCATAAGCCTGCTTCTTTTATTTCCGCCAATTCCTTTACCAGGCTCACTTTGGCACTTTTAAAACTCATCTTAATCGCCCATTTTATTAACTATTTATTAACTATTTAGTCTTCCCAGTTAAGAATCACCTTGCCGGACTGGCCTGAACGCATAACATCGAAACCTTGCTGGAAATCAGTGTAGTCAAAACGGTGCGTTATGATTTTCTCCAGTGGAAGACCGCTTTGAACCATCATTGCCCCTTTATACCAGGTTTCGAAAATCTCACGTCCATAGATGCCCTTTATGAACAGTCCTTTAAAAACGACCTTGGTCCAGTCGATTCCCGTGCCATCAGGCATGATGCCGAGCATGGCAATACTGCCGCCATTTATCATTTTACCGATGGCATCTCTAAATGCTTCTGGTGAACCAGACATTTCAAGGCAAACATCAAAGCCTTCGAGAATGCCAAGACTTCGCATGAATTCCATGCTTATGTTTTCATTGTTAACATTGACAGGGATCGCTTTCGGTACGATATTTTTTACCAGGTTCAGACGGTAATCATTGATATCAGTGATTACTATGTTACGCGCACCGCAATGCGCAGCCACCATTGAAGCCATGATGCCTATCGGGCCTGCGCCGGTGATCAATACATCCTCACCAACCATATTAAAAGATAATGCTGTGTGCACCGCATTACCATAAGGATCAAAACAGGCCAGAACCTCAGTAGGTATTTTCATGTTAGGCCGAAAAATATTCTTGGCAGGAATCGATAGATACTCGGCGAAACAGCCAGTGCGGTTAACACCGATACCAATAGTATTTGGACAAAGATGACGCCGACCAGCCAGGCAGTTGCGACAGCGTTCGCAAACTATATGTCCTTCTCCGGAAACTACATCACCAACTTTTACGTCCTCGACACTGGCACCTACCTCGGCAACAACGCCGGCAAACTCATGACCAATTGTCATGGGCACGGGAATAGTATTCTGTGCCCATTCATCCCAGTTGTAGATGTGTACATCGGTTCCACAAATAGCGGTCTTCTGAATCTTTACCAGTACGTCAGTATTGCCCACTTCCGGAACGGCGACATCTTCAAGCCATAAGCCTTCTTTAGCAAATTTTTTTACCAGTGCTTTCATAGTTGTTGCCCAGATTTTATACAACGGCCAGGTTCAGCCAATTTAAATTCTCGTCGCTGTTCAGTGGTGGTGGCTGGAGTTTATGGATCCGGCCAGCCAGACAATTACAGCCTCAGTTGATGCTGCGCTAAGACCTGTAAAAAAAAGTCCTGGATATCTCTCAGGGCGCTTGACCTGTTTTATTTGACGATATATGTAATTCTTCTCTTAAGGTTTATATCAAACTGGCCAGTGATGTCGACTACCAGCGGTAGCCGACAACAGGTTGCAGAATTTATGATGTAGCAAAACTATCAGGAAGATTTCTTCGCTGCCTTCTTTTTTACTGCTTTTTTCTTTGCTGTCTTGTTAGTGGTAGATTTTTTCTTAATTGCTTTTTTAACCGCTTTTTTCTTTACAGCTTTTTTGGGAATTTTTTTCTTCACTGCCTTTTTTGCTGCTTTTTTCTTCACAGCTTTTTTCTTTACGACTTTTTTGGGAGTTTTTTTCTTTACTGTCTTTTTTGCTGCTTTCTTTTTCACTGCTTTCTTTGCTGCTTTTTTCTTCACAGCTTTCTTTTTAGCCGCACCTTCAGCTGATTTGCCTAGCTGGTTGAAGCGATCTTTGACGACATTGACAATACCTTCAGTAATCTCTTCAACTTCATCTACCAGTGAAAGAAAAATTTCTTTTGGGTGTGCTTCAGCAACGATATCTTTGACATTCACTGACGCATCAGCAGCTGACTTTGCAGCAACTTTTGTCTTATCACTGATGGCATTAAATCCATCGCGTATTTCACGAATGACTACGTCACTGGCTTTATCAATTTCGTCTATAACAGAACTTGCTGTAGAAGAAACTGTCTGTTTTATATCCGTCAATCTAGTCTGATTTTTCTTTGATGTAGATTTCTTTGTGGCCATTTTTTCTCTCCGATCGGGTCAATAGGATTTTATTTAATATATCTAAAAGTTGAATTAATAAATATATACAGATGGTGTAAGTAAAAGTTTTGTGCGATCAATCTATAAATAGACATGGCTTATATCTCAAGCAACCATATAGTTAACTCATCAACGCTGTTAAGCATTATCGACATCAATCAGTCTTTGCTGTTTTTGTTACGCACACCCCAGACAGTACATTTCGCATAACGCGCCATGTGTTGAGTGATGGAACCGAGCAGGAAACGTTTGATGCTGCTCTTGTCCTTGCATCCAACCATAATCAGGTCGCTGCCAGCTTCCTCCGCAGCATTGAGTATTTCATTAGAGATATTCTCAGCTTCGCGCAACTCTGTCGTAACATTGGGTGTAGCCCACTGTAACGATCTGACCGCCTTTTCAAGCTCAGCCTCCATCAACTGCTTCTTTTGCAGCCAGATGCTGTTCATGTGCTGACGAATATCCTGGCGGTATGCAGTAATCAGAGGAAGCACATTTACCACCTTGATTTCCGAGCTCTCTTCCAGAGGTAATGAAGAACACAGATCAAGTGCTTCATGTGCTATATCTGAATTATCATAAGCCAGCATGATCCGGTAGGGGGCATTGGCTCCGGATTCGATCACTGCTGATTTTTCATCCTCTGTTTTCTTCTTTACGATTAAAACCGAGCATGATGCATACTCGAATACTCGGTCTGATACACTGCCTAGCAGAAAGCGTTTGGCCATGCCGGTACCGTGTGAGCCCAGCACGATTAGATCGGCATCTATTTCTTCGGCAGCACGCAGGATCTCATCAGCCGGCTTGCCACTGCGTACCATTGTTTCTCCAGGCCAGTCATCGTTACGTAGGCGGGCACCTTCCCGCGCCACCAGTTCTTCTGCTTCTTCGTGCAGGCGACTGGTAGCTACCTTCAGTGCTTCGCTTTGTTCATCATTCAGTGCATCGAGTTCCGCCTGTAGCATTGGTACGTCATCGACAACAGTAAGCACTGTCATTTTCGAATCACGTGGAAACGGAAAACTCAGCATGAAATCCAGTGCATTGCTGGCATACTCCGATCCATCTGTGGCAATCAGTATATTCATATCATGTGTCCCGTATTTCCTTCGTCTAAAATGATCATCACTAATGGGCGCTCTCTATATTCAGGGTATATTGAAGTATGACATAGCAAAGGTATACAGCCAGCAGCCAGAAGCCCTGCCAGCGATGAAACACTCCTTCCTTGTTCATCGATATAAATATCCTGAACGAGAACAGGATGATCAGCATGGCAGGGAAATGAAAATAATAGAAATTCATCGGAATAACCAGCGGTGAAGCCACTGCAGCAGCACCGATGACAAACAGTACATTGAGGACGTCGGCACCGACGATATTGCCTACGGTTATCTCCGGATGACCCTTGCGAATTGCAGCAATGGCAGTCATTAGCTCTGGGAGCGATGTGCCGAATGCGACCATTGTCGCAGCAATCACATCGTCCGGAACTCCAAAGCGCATAGCAATCTCAGAGGCACTCGGTACCAGAATGCGGGCGCCGATAATAACCAGAAGCAGACCACCAACGATGAGAATCCAGCTTTTGCCTACACTCATCAGTTCATGTTCCAGAGCTTCGTCTTCGGGCAACACACCTGTCCCCTGTTTGGCCCATACATAAGTAATGTACAGATACAGCAGCAGCAGACCCAGAAACAGAAAGCCAACCCAGCGTTCCAGTTTCGGGTCATCATCAGTCGTCAACAATACACCGATGGATATCAGCACCAGTAGTGTCGCAGTGCCAACCTGTACCCAGCCCGTCCGGTTAAGGATGAAACGGTTAACAGGTACAGCCGCTAGTATACAGGTCAGGCCGAATATGAGACCGGTATCGGCGATGATGGAGCCAACACCATTGCCCAGTGCCAGTCCGGGATTGCCCATGTAAGCTGCCATCACAGAGACAAAGGCTTCGGGTAAGGTGGTACCCAGTGAGACGACAGTTGCACCGATAACAATCTTAGGCAGACCTGTCCGCTCGGCAAGATCAACGACGCCATCAATCATCCAGTCTGCGCCCATTGACAGCATCGCAATGCAAACGATGATGACGACGAGCAGGATTATCGTGGACTGCCCGGCTAGCAGGCTCTGTAGCAGGGTTTCATCACCTATCCAGCTCAACACAGAGTCATTCATTATTATTCATCATCGCTCAGTTGGAGAAATCGTTCAATTGATTTGATGTTCTTCTCCTGCCAGAAGTGAAATAAGATATAGTTTGATTTGTATCATTCTCGTATAATTTGAAATTCTACAATACATCGTTCATGTATTGTATACAGGCTATAAAATTTTGATCGATTACTTTGATTTAGATCAATAATTCGATACAGCTAAAAAGCATACAATGCATCTACTGGCTAAATTATCTGAAGGATGAAGATCTAGTGTCTGCTGCTTCACCAGTTTCAGAGCACCTCGCAGTGGTACACGCAAGTGTAGCGGGACGCACACGTTTCGAGGTCGCCGGTCTCTACCGTTGTAACCGCATCAAACAGCGCCTTGAATCAGTATTAAATGATGTCAATGGCGTGCAATGTGTCACTGCCAATGTTCTGACTGGACGTCTGCTTGTTGTATATCAGCCCGATATGATGATGGAAGACATCATCGTAGCAATCGAGGAGCACCTGGTCGATGTTGGCAAAATACGTAGTAAACCACGACAGTCCACGACGTTTGACACGCTGAAGATTAAACAGGCCATCGATTCAGCTGCAGGGCTATTTGACAGCATCCCTGCCATAATCAGGTCAATTCCGATTTTTAGTCGTTCACCTGCTCAATCAGCCAGTACAACGAATGCAGAAGCCCAGAAGCAACAGGCATGGCATGTGCAGGAACTTGATGATCTGCTGAAAATATTAGATACCTCAAAGCGCAGCGGGCTTGATGATGAGGAAGCTTTACAGCGGCTGCAGCGTTTTGGAGAAAACAGTCTCTCTGCCAGTGCGGCCCGTTCCGATCTGTCAATCCTGTTGAGCCAGTTCAACAGCCCGCCGGTCTTCATGCTGTGTGGTTCCGCTGTAATCGCTATTATGACAGGAGGTCTGATCGATGCAGCGGTGATACTAGGGGTTGTCATCATCAACTCAGCCATAGGCTTTGTTACCGAACGCCAGGCTGAAAAGACCATCAGTTCACTGTCTGACACCGGTGTGCGAACAGTTGGCGTCGTGCGCAATGGACAGCAATCAGAGATCAATATTGAAGCGATTGTTCCCGGCGATATCCTAATCTTTACACCCGGCACCTATGTTGCAGCAGATGCGCGCCTGCTTAGTTCACACCGTCTCACAGTTGATGAGTCTGCCCTGACTGGCGAAAGCCTGCCGGTCAACAAGGACCATAACTTTGTCGCACCGAAGAAGACCTCTCTGGGTGACCGCAGCAACATGGCCTACATGGGCACACATATAAGTGGTGGAAACGGTCGAGCTGTCGTTGTGGCAACTGCTGCTGCTACGGAACTGGGACAGATCCAGACCATGGTTGGTGAAGCTGAAGCACCGGAAACGCCGATGCAGAAGCAACTCGATAAAATGGGCACGACCCTGGCGCTACTCAGCGGCGGCGTCTGTGCCGGTGTATTCGGTGTCGGTGTCATGCGCGGTTATGCAGTACTGGAAATGCTGAAGGCATCTGTTTCTCTTGCTGTCGCTGCAGTACCCGAAGGCCTGCCTGCTGTGGCCACGACGACCCTGGCAATGGGTATCGCCGACATGCGAAAACACAAGGTCGCCGTGCGCCACCTGGATGCTGTTGAAACTCTCGGCTCGGTACAGGTCTTCTGCATGGACAAGACAGGCACGCTGACGATGAACCGTATGGCAGTGGTATCAGTGTATTGCGGTGATAAGGCCTATGTTATCGCTGGTCAGCAATTCATCGATGATGGTGGAGCTATAGATGCTGTCAATCTACGTGAAACAAGAGAATTAATGAACATCGTTGCGCTGTGCAGTGATACCGAGTTCACTGAGATTGATGGTGAAAGACGACAGAACGGCTCCCCCACTGAAATGGCACTGGTTGATCTTGCACTAGAAGCCGGATTGGATGTCGAGGCCTTGCGTGGAAGCCATCCTCGATTGCGTAGCCGTGATCGGGCAGAGGGACGTCCTTACATGACTACTCTGCACTCATGGAAAGGCGGTAAGCATCTGCTCGCCGTCAAGGGCAGCCCGGAGCAAGTCCTGGCGATGTGTGAAGAGCAGATTCGCAACGGTCGACGCATCCCACTGACCGACGCAGCACGTCATGCAATTATAACAGAAAATGATCGCATGGCCGGCGATGCACTGCGTGTTCTAGCTGTTGCTTATCGCGAACTTGATGAAGACAGAATGCCACGTAAAACAGGCAAGCTGGTCTGGCTTGGACTTGCTGGCATGGCTGATCCTATGCGCGAAGGCATGGATATACTGATATCTCAATTCCATCGTGCCGGTATAGAAACTGTAATGATTACCGGTGACCAGGCCGCAACAGCACAGGCTATTGGCAAGCAACTGGGGTTAAGTGGTGACAAGCCTCTGCAGGTCCTCGAATCCAGCAAACTGGAGGATGTCGAAGCTGAACTTCTTGCCGGACTGGTCAAAAATGTACACGTCTTTGCCCGTGTCAGTCCAGCTCATAAATTGCGCATAGTTCAGGCGTTCCAGGATGCCGGTCGTGTCGTCGCAATGACGGGCGACGGCATCAATGATGGGCCTGCGTTGAAAGCAGCCGATATCGGCGTAGCAATGGGCGAAAGCGGTACAAATGTGGCACGAGATGTATCGGATGTTGTACTTGAAGATGACAACCTGCATACGATGGCTATTGCTGTCCGTCAGGGACGTACCATCTATAATAACATTCGCAAAATGATCCATTTCATGGTCTCGACCAACCTGACAGAGATTGAAGTAATGCTTGCTGGCATTGCCAGCGGCATGGGTCAGCCGATGAACTCGATGCAGCTATTGTGGATCAACCTGGTAACAGATATCTTTCCCGGCCTTGCACTATCGATGGAACCAGCGGAAAAAGACATCATGGCAAATCCGCCACGAGGAAGTGAAGATGCGATTATAGGCGGTCAGGATCTGAAACAAATGACCATCGAATCAGGCATCATTGGTGTCGGCACTATGGCAGCCTATGCCTATGGTCTGAAGCGCTATGGACCCGGAGCTGCAGCGAGCACGCTTGCCTTCAATGCCCTGACTCTGAATGAACTTGCGCATGCTTACAGCTCTCGATCTAAACATCGGCATGTGTTTAATGTCAGTAGTGATCTACCGCCGAATCCACACCTCAACAAGGCCATTCTGGGGATGGCCGGATTGCAGGCGATAGTCAGTGTGGTGCCGTCATTCAGGCGGCTGCTGGGTACAGCTCCAATGGGAATTTCTGACCTAATGGTGCTTGCAGGCAGTGTCATCATTCCACTGGCAATCAATGAGGCACGTAAGCCGACAATGCCTGAAATTGAATCACTGGATGACGGAGTAATCACCGAGCCTTTAACAGCAAGTGAAAAAGAAAACGATGCGGAGGATTTATCATGACTAATGGCTTTGTATTCACCTCGGAGTCCGTAACCTGCGGGCATCCGGATAAAATCTGTGACCAGGTCAGTGATGCTATCGTCGATCACTTCCTGATGCAGGACCCAGATGCCATGATCAAAGCAGAGTGCGCTGTATCCAGCGGCGTCATGTTCATCTCCAGTCATTATGCATCAGCGGCTACGCTGGATATTTCGGATATAGCACGTCGAACAATACGAGAAATCGGTTATCCTAAGGATGTCTTTGATGCAGAGGACTGTACTATCCTGACCAGCTTAATGGACCACAGCACCACGGATTACATGCCGATAGACCTGGATGGAATGTCAGATAAGGAAATCGACTCGATCATCGCTCGCCAGCAGACCAGTGTCTTCGGTTATGCCTGTGACCATACTGAGGATTTGATGCCGTTACCAATTTGGCTTGCACATCGTCTTGCCTATCGCATGGACGAGAAAAAAGTGATTAAAAAGCTGCCTTATCTGCTGCCCGATGCCGAGATTCAGGTCGCTTTCGAATTTCAGGATAGCCAGCCTGCCCGTATTCACAGCATCACACTTGTAGCCTCTCAGAATGACAACGTCGATATTGACAGAAAGGACTTGCGTGAAGACCTGATTGCTAAAGTAATTGAGCCAGTATTGAAGAAAGAAAAGATTCTGTCAGATGCTGACACAATTATTCACATCAATCCTGGCGTACTACGAAGAAGTGGCGGCCCAGCGATCCATTCCGGGCTGACCGGCCGTAAGACCGGCATAGACACCTATGGCGGCTATGCGCGTACCAGTGGTGCCGCACTCAGTGGCAAGGATCCAATGCGGATAGATCGCGCTGGTGCCTATATTGCCCGCTATGCGGCAAAAAATGTTGTTGCTGCAGGGCTGGCCCGGGAGTGTGAAGTGCAGTTGAGTTATTCGATTGGTAGTGCACGTCCGGTTAGCCTTCGGGTACGTACCTTCGGCAGCAGTGAACTCGATGATGGTGCAATTGCTGATCGTTTACATGAGGTAATAGATTTTCGCCCCGGCGGAATCGTGCGTGACCTGGGCCTGAAAAAACTAAGCGCTCGGCCGGAAGGTTTTTATCGCAAGCTTGCAGTCTATGGGCACATGGGCCGTGCTAAGCTTGATGTACCATGGGAGAGTACGGACATGGCCCAAAAGCTGAAATAGTCCGCGCGATCCTGTCAGGATTTTGGTGGCAGGTTTTTGTGCAGGGAACCTATTATCACGCCACTAACCAGGGAAAACGTACCGGTGACTGCTGCAATCTTTGCCAGTTCTTTTGCTGGTGGCAATTCGAAGTGAGTTCGCTCACCTTTTATTTTGTCTTCTCTTGCACGCCCCATATTGTAATGGATCAGGGCCTCAGCCATGAAGACACCGAATGTAATTCCAGATACCAGTAAGCGTCCCATAAAAAAATTCTCTTTTCTTTAATGTAAAATCAAGTATACACAACTAGAAATAGCCAGTCTAAGCGTTGACAAAATTTTCATAGTTTGCCTGTACCAGCTCTTTACCGTACTTGCGTTCAAGTCGGCGGACAACAAAATGGCCACGTGCCATTTCCTGAAAGTGATTAATAAAAACAACATTAATGGTAGCAGCGCTGGCAGCGCCAATCAGTGGAATCATCAAGGCAGCCGTCTTTTGTGACACGGCAATGCCGAATCGAGAACCGATTGCTGAAACCAGTCTAGTCAGTACAGGCCCATCGGCAGCCAGACCATGGCGAGCAAGATGATGTGCCGCATGTGAAACCGGCCATGCCAGAGCAAGGCGTATCCCGTAATAGCCGGATTCGGCAGCATCATCGACCTCAGATTCACCGCCGAGCGCGAAGACTTCCAGGCAGGCCAGTTGTGTCTCCGGCTCACGAATATCTTCGCCTTCCGCACGGGCTATTTCAGCAATTGAACGTAACATGATGGTGGTGCTGACTCCAAGTTCGATCGGAATGCTGTATAAACCGAACACGCCGCCTACAGCTCCCGAGCCCGCTGCAAGTATACGGTACATATGATCATTGGTATCACTATACTCTTGATGACGCAGTGAAGATACAGCGGTCTTTAGTGCTTTTGTCATGGCAGTTTCCGCAATCGATTGTGCACGCTTGTACATGGAACGTGGCAACAGCTTGATAGCAATATCTATCTGGGTGCCGATAATACCGGATAGCCGCATGGCAAGACTGGGATGTTCAAGATGGCGGGTAGCATCCCTCAGCGCTTCGAGGTCATCCTCTTCCATAGCAACAGGGAGATCGCTCATGTGCCACCCTGACCACTTTTAGACTGACTACTGTCATCGCCACTTGTGACTTTGTATTCCGTGGCATCGACAACCTTGCCTTCGACCCGCCTTTTACGGCCTTTCCCATGCAGTTTACGGTCAAGCAATTCACTACGCCCAACTGTGCGGCCAACATAATAACCGACGGCAATTAAACCAGCACCAAGAAGTAAACGAAAGATCATAACAACACTCCTTTTAGTGGTTTCATTATGCCACACTGCCTCAAAATAATTGAAAGCTTTACTTGATTAAAATTCATCCTGATCAATATTTTATTTTTTTGAAAGTCGGATTCGACTTGTATACGACATTTGGGCTAAACTTTCCTCGTATAATATTTATTATCTGTCCGCCAGCGATAATATACAGCTGCAGGATTTGCTACGGTTGGAGATTTAACCATGCGTAACGAAGATTTACTCAAGGGCGCCGCCCTCGGTGTGGGTGTGGCACTTCTCGTCCCGGTGGCAATGATTGCCCTTGCTCCAGTGATTCGCCCGCTGGCCAGAACTGCCCTCAAGTCAGGTCTGATGGTTTATGAGAAAGGTCGTGAAACACTCGAGGAACTGGGTGAGACTTTTGATGACGTCAGGGCCGAGGTAGAAGAAGAATTAACCGAAGAACGAACTGGTGAAGCCGTTGCTGAAGCTGTCGATGAAACCGTCAAAGCAGCTTCCGATAAATAAGCATCAGTAATGTTGCCAGAAGCGTATATTGTTCACCAGTTAAGAAGCCGGGTTCGACTGCGGCTCGATGAAATGCGTAACAACGATGATTTTTTCGATCGGGCCATAGACAAATTGTCAACTCTGGACAGCCTGTCAAACTTCCATACCAACAGGATTTCCGGCTGTATCGTGATGCACTATCCCGACACGGAGTGGTCGGAAGTGGTTGAAGAGCTTGAAAAACTCGAGTTGTTCGAAATCGTCGAAGGGCAGCATGAAGCAACTCCTTCGATGGCACCATTTCTGTCTAACATCCACCGCCTTAACAGGAAAATCTACCAGGGTACTAATAGCCGCGTGGACCTCCGCACAATGGCCTACCTGGCCCTGATGGTTCTGACTATCCGACAGGTATTACATGGCCATATTCTTGGTCCCGCTCTGCCGATGCTAATGCACGCCTGGAGCCTGGCAGAGAAGATTGACACCTTTGATCACAACGTAGAAGGCGAATAAAGCAGCACCAGCTCAGGCGATGTTTGTATCATCGTCAAGAATATCATCCAGCTGCGACACGATAGTTGATTCGATCTTCGATTTGAGTGGGCTCATCATCAATCCGAGGTCAACCCTGATCTCGACATCTTCATCGCCGACATGCAGTTTTCCTTTGACGCCGTGCGAGGTGAAAGAGAGATCATCATCAGTCCATTTACATTTGGCTTTGTACTCACAGGACAGAGATTCAGCAATCTTTTCTGCAGTCTTACGTGCTCCTTTTTTACCAAGAGAGTGTTTCTTTCTGATGTTTATCTGTGCCATGGAATTTATATCCAGATATTAACTTTACATTTATTATATCGTAATTTATTTACAGATAACTGGCTACTTTCACGGCGAATCATAATTGGAGGCGAACCAACTTCCCATTTTTTTCATCTGTCAGCAGATAGATAAAGCCATCAGGACCGACCCGGACATCGCGTATTCGCCCGATTTCGTTTTTCAACAGGCGCTCTTCCTTAACAACGTTCATTCCTTCTAGTTCAAGCCTTACCAGGAGCCGGAATTTTAGCGAACCAACAAACAGATTGCCTTGCCAGTCAGGGAACCTGTCTCCGTTATAAAAGGCCATCCCAGAAGGAGCGATAGAGGGTACCCAGTAGTAGACTGGTTGTTGCATACCCGCTTTGTGTGTGCCATCACCGATATCCTCGCCACTTCCATATTCCTTGCCAAAAGTAATAACAGGCCAGCCATAGTTGTTGCCCGGTGCGATAACATTGAGTTCATCTCCGCCCTGCGGGCCGTGTTCATGAATCCAGATTCTCCCTGTCTGTGGATGCAGGGCGGCACCCTGGCTGTTACGATGCCCATAGCTGTATATTTCAGGTTTTTTGCCCGGCTGGTTAACAAATGGATTGTCAGCAGGGATTGAACCATCATCATGCAGGCGAATAACAGAACCTGCGTGATCATTGAGGTCCTGTGCCCGAAAGCGCTCCCCTCTATCACCCAGTGTGATATACAGGTAATTGTCCCGGTCGAAGATCAGCCTGGAGCCGAAATGCCGGCCAGCACGGCTTTTGGGCTGTAGACTGAACAGGGTCTGCCAGTCTGCTATATGATTGCCAGACAGGCGGCCTCTACCCACTTCTGTACCCGTCCTGTTTCCATTGCCTGTCACGTAAGAGAAATAGAGCCAGCCATTGTTTACGTAATCGGGGTGTAGAACTACATCAAGCAAGCCGCCCTGGCCCCTGGCAGCGATAGCGGGCAGACCGGTAACAGCATCGTCCTGCAGTTTTCCCTGACGAATGATCCTGAGTCGCCCTGGTCGTTCTGTGATCAGTATGCGACCATCTGGAAGAAAGGCCATACCCCACGGGTGTTCCAGGCCATCGGCAATGGTGGTAATGCTGAAAACCGTTTTAGAAGTTTGCCGGGTAGTTTCAGCGAAACAGTTACCTGCATAAGGGTAGATAAAAACTGCAATAAGAAATGCTGGCAGTAAACCCGGTTTCTTCAAGTAGTATAAAAACAGTTTTACACGGCCACAGATAGCTGAATCATGATGATTAGATGAGCAGGTGGGTAAACGATCAGGAGGCTGCATTATCTTCAGCTTTCTGCTTTGCCCTGGATTTTTTTTTGTGATCTTCGGGTAATACCATCAACTGTTCCAGATCAAGCCCGGTTAGTCCATGTATGGTTTTCCATAAATAGTAAAGTACGCCGAACATCATCAGCATGGAGGGAATGGCAATCATCGGATAGCTGACCAGCGTGAGCCTGCCAAGCTCTTCATTAAAAGCCTGCGTACCCGTTGGGCTGGTGACTATCCACTTTGCCATGATGTAATTCATCACCGCGGAAAAGAAAAAAGTACAGGCTAACATGTAGGTTGCATTAAGCAGTCTTTTTTCAAAGGTTTCGACATGGCCTTTTTCCTCCAGTGCTTTATGTATCCTGTCTACCTGCATGATCTTGGGGTTATACAGAAGCGACCTGATAAGTGGGTAGCGGGTGTATGTCGAGATCAGCACTGCAAGACCTAATACCCCGGGCACAGCAGCTTCCTTTATTGCCAGCCATTTCAGCTCAAGTTCCAGCAAACCAATGCCACCAGTGAGCAATACACTGACTACGCCAAGCAGGGCAATAAAGTTAAATTTACGATACCTGATTAGTTCAAATAAGCCCCAGCAAACAGGGAAGGCAAGTGCGACGATGAGACCGCGTGCAGCGCCAAGATCCTGATCTCCGCTGAACTTCATCAAAATGACTGAAGGAATGACAATGCTGACCAGCAGGTCGATCAGTGGGCGGGGTTTATGTGTTGGTCTGTCTGGTGTGCTGTTTTCCATAATATCCTGAAGTTTTGCGTTGTCTGGCTGCTGCGAGTGGCTAAGACCAGCAGGCAAATTATACCATTTCAGTCAGCTCACCACACATTCTCATAACTCTGCGTCTTTTGTCATTTATCTTTACTCCGACAACCAGCCACCGGTTGCCTGAACCGGCGCCTGCTGACCCTTTTTGTTTACCCAGACAGCAAGCCCGGTGCGCATGACAGAATCGGTATTTACGGCAGGCAACTTAACCTGCCAGCTGCGGTCGTCAGAAATCTTTCGCTGATGACTCAGCACGACGAACTGATGTTCAAGTTTGCGGCCTGTATTTTCTCCGGCACTTACTTGTGAGCTCAGGTTGAAGCCCAGTAGGGCAACATTCAATTCCCATTCTGTTACCTGTTTATCTGTAGCAGTGAACTCTGCACTAATATAATTACCTCTGACGACAACATCGAGGCTGCCAACGGTTTTATCTGAAAGTGGCACATGCCGCCTGTAGTGCCAGTTTCGCCATTCTTTTCCGTCAATGATAATGCCAGGGGTATAAACGGTTCGTATATTACCCTGTTGCCTGTATTTCCTCTGCCTGATCCCGTTGGCACTGTTTGCAAATCGGTCTTTCCATCCGATGTAATCCCAGTAATCCACATGGAAGGCAACGGGCACAAACTGTTTCCACAATCGCGCATCATCCTTCAGCGCATTCA
This sequence comes from Arenicellales bacterium, assembly GCA_029287915.1. Classification (GTDB taxonomy): domain Bacteria; phylum Pseudomonadota; class Gammaproteobacteria; order BMS3Bbin11; family BMS3Bbin11; genus BMS3Bbin11. The sequence continues at coordinate 26,278 of JARFQE010000095.1, read as the reverse complement.
TCCACTTATCAGCGGGTGGGCAACTGTTACAGCCCTCGGAGGTAAAGAGTTCAACGAGCACAACCTTAGTCGCGCCGCTAACAAAATGTTTATCGATAGCATAGCTTACTGACGGTGTTGCTATAACTAAAAAGAACAGTGTCAGCAGCAAATAGCGTTGTCTCAGTATTAGCATAATTTGCATCAGTGAATAGTGAGTCTGTTTCTCTATAGAGCGCAAGCAGTAATGAAAAGTTTCATACTTTCTCAACGTGGCAGTTCATTATTGCCTATACTGGCAAAGAATCGGTCCGCAAAAAGCAAGCTATGGAGTTCAAGTAACATTGTGTCTATAATCGATCAGTATTTTTTCTTTTCCATAATAATTTAATACAACAATATAATTTAATAATACAAACTAATATGGGATATGTTATGAAATTAAAATCTACACTCTCCCGAGTATTAACTGTTGCGCTAACAATTGGTATTTCAGGCCAGTCTCTGGCAGCTACTCCAGACCCGGCATCAGAGGAGTATCTCAGAAACACCGGGCTTGGTACGATAAATGTTCTGCCAGCATGGAATAGTGCTACAGGCAGTGGGATAGTCGTTGCATCTCTCGACACTGGAGCACGCATAAGCCATTTTGAGCTTCAGGGGAGAATTGCGCCAGGCGGAAGTACCGGCGATATAGATAGTGGTGGCGGTCATGGTACCAGCCTCGCAGGTGTTATCGCTGCAAACTTCAATAATGCAGGAATTGTTGGCGTTGCATATGAGGCACAGGTGTTGCCCATAGGTGTCGCAAATTCAAGTAGGTTCGCTGGAGCTGCCAGTGCCGCAGCAGGATTTAATATCGCCGCATCCCGTGGTGATGTGCGTATCATAAACTTTTCCGCAGGGACAATTTTTGCTGAACCACTTAATAGTTCAATTATTAATGCAATAAATGCGGGTAAAGCCGTCATTATCAGGGCTGGCAATGACTTTCAGGCAAACCCGGATGTACCACCATCTGTTTATAATCAGTTCAATGGCCGCGGTATTATTGTAGGTGCGTATAATCCTAACACGGGAACTATCGCTGATTTGTCGAATAAGGCGGGTGCTGCGGCGAATGTCTATCTTGCTGCACCGGGCGTTGGTATCACTGCGCCGGGCAATAGTAGTGACGACGCATTTGTCAGCTGGACGGGTTCATCTATAGCTTCTACTCATGTTGCCGGTGCGGCCGCCCTCGTGCTGTCACAGAATCCCTCTCTTTCAAGCGCGCAGGTAGTTGAAATCCTGTTGAATAGCGCCACCGATATTGATGCTCCCGGTGTGGATGCGATCTCCGGTCACGGCCTGCTCAATGTTGGTAATGCTCTTTCTGCACAGGGTGATCTTGATTCATCAAGCTCATCGGCAGGAGCTCTTGGTGTCGGCCTGGCCGCGCTCGCAGTAGGTGGTGGTGTCGCTTACTTCTGGAACAAAAATAAAAAGGCAAAAGAAGAGCTGGAGAACGCACTGGTTTTTGATAGTTATGATCGTCCATATATCATGAATTTGAACCAGGTACTGAATGTACAGAACGAGGCGCCAAAACTTTTTGATGTAATGAATATGTTTGATCGCCAGACTCGCGCTGTGGATGTGGAGATGTCAGAAAATCTCTCAATGTCACTGCATACGCGTACAGCCAATCAAACAGATTATGTCTTTCTCAAAGATTCAGACCCTTTCCTGGAAGAACATGACGAATTGCGCGATGAGGATCTGTCACTGAAGGTAGCAGGCAACTTTAACAATAGTTTGTCATTCAATATGCAACACAACTATGCACCATCGAGCGGCTTTGATAACGTTGGCAATCTTTCGTTAAGTGAAAACTTTATCTGGGCCAGTTCATATGGTTCACAGTACCTGGGATTTGGCAGTATCGCAGATAGCATGAGCGTGGCGTATCAGCCAACGAAAAAAGTTGCTTTGCGTGTTGGTGCAAATCATCTCGATGATGGACTGGAACATGGTCTGAGCAGCGATTCTGCGATGCTTCAGGGCAGTTATTTCCCAACTGAAAAAAGCAGCCTGTCGTTGCGTTTGAGTAATCTCTATGAGGATGGCAGCCTGTTAGGCGGTGCCTCCGGTGGGGCATTTAGTGTTGCTCACGCCAACACAACGGCAATCGGTGTTACTGGTAAATACGAGGTGTTTGACAAGTTCTCCCTGTTTGCAAGTTTTACCCAGGGTTATACTGGAGTCAAGGAACAGCAGGGCTCATTCCTGCAGGGGTTCTCAGGTCTCAGCAGCCAGTCATGGGGCACAGGGCTTATCGGCAGCAACCTGTTCCGCTATAATGATCGAGCAGGTTTTGCCATCTCCAGTCCACTGCATGTCAGTAGCGGTGATGCTGATCTGATCGTGCCACAGTCACTCGACAGTTTTCGCAATGTCAGTACTAGCAAGACACGGGTATCTCTGTCTCCGCAAGGCAGGGAAATCGATTTAGAAGCCTTTTACCGAATGAACCTGAATCATCGTACCCAACTTGGCACTTCAGTCGCATACCGCGATACTCCGGAAGGTGCCAGTTATAATGGCGAAGGCCTGTCAGTGTTTACCACTGTTGGTATGAGATTCTAATTGTGGTGATGAGAAACTGATACCGAGTATCTTTAATTCACTGATGTTTGTCTTTATGAGGTCTTGTTCAAAGATATCACGAGTTTCTATTTTCAGCATAATGACTGCCTGCATGCTGGCCTGGAACCAGTGCCTGGTTGCTGATGAGAACAGCGATGAAGTGATAGAAATCCTTACCCTTGGCGATTCAATAACCCAGGCTGAAAGTAACCGCGCAAGTTTTCGCTATCCGCTGTGGAAGAAATTGATCGATGCGGGTATAAATTTCGACTTTGTCGGCTCTATGGACAATCAGTTTAGCCAGTATAACAAGGGGACACCACCCCATTATGACTACAAGGGACACAAGTTTGATCGTGATCATGAAGGGCATTTCGCCTGGAGCGCCGATGAAATTATCAGGGGAAGGAACTATGATAATGGTTCCGGATCGGGGCGTCTGCAGGACTGGTTGACGGAGTATGATGTTGACATTGCACTGATTCATCTTGGTACCAATGACGCATTTATGCAGCAGGACAATCAGACAACCAGCAAGGAACTGGAGAGTATTGTTTCCCTGTTAAGAGAAGACAATCCCAGAGTGATTATACTGTTGGCCAGGCTTATTCCAACCACCCGTACAGCGCAGGATACAAAGTCTGTTGTTTCATTGAATGAGTCTATAGCAAGGCTTTCGAAGACACTGGGAACCGCCGACTCGCCGGTCATTCTGGTTGATCAGTATGACGGCTTTGATGGCGAAACTGATCTTTATGACAAGGTGCATCCCAATGCCCGAGGCGAAGAGAAAATGGCAGAAAAGTGGTTTGACGCAATTCAGCGTGCATTGAAAAAGTAAGCACTGTTGGCATTCGAAGAATAAAAACTCCTGCGACTATCCTCTTGTCTTTATTACCTTCGCCGGGATGCCGGCACAGATTGCATTTGCCGAAACTGATTTATTAACCACGGCTCCGGCTGCTGCAATGCTTCCGCTCTCCATATGTACGCCACCCAGCACTGTTACCCTGGCGCCAAGCCAGATGTTCTGTTCCAGCTTTATGCCGCCATCCGGATTGATTCCCTGATCCCTTATCGGTATGTCCAGGCGATCAAAATGGTAGTTGCCTCCCGCCGAAATATAGCTCTGCGGGCCGATGATGACATCATCACCGATGCTGACCGGGCAGTCATTGGTGGCATGGATGATGGTTTGTGCACTCAGTCCGGTTCTTTTGCCAATTTCGATACAACCATTCTTGCATGAAATCATGACGTTTGTGGATAACATGACATCGTCATCCAGCTTTATGACCTTGTCCTCATCATCATGTCGTGCATCCAGTACACAGAATTCACTAATGATGACGTTGTTTCCCAGATGAATTTTTTTAGGCTGGCGTAACACAATGTTGTCAGCAAACATTACACCGTTGCCACAGGAGCCGAACAGTCGCGGCCAGAAGATTTTCCTAAGCAGTATTCCCAGGGCGCCGGGAAACTTGCCCAGTAATGTACAAAGCTCAAAATAAATCAGATAAAACCAGGAATCATCACCAACGATAACATGCTTATACTTTGCCAGCGCAGAACCTTTTTCGGATAGTACCTTGTGCGTTTTGTTAATCCTTGTTGTCATTATACGAGATGGTTCAGGCTAACTGATCAGAAAAAGCTTTCATTGATTCCACTGTCTCACCTTCAAAATACATGCGATACCAGTACTCGAGATTTAACAGTACCCAAATTCGGTAATTGTGATCTACCTTGCCTGATATATGCTCCTCGAGCAAATTATCGATGTAGCTTTTTTCAAATAACCCCAGTTCAACAAAGCGCGATTGTTCAAAAAGCCTGAGCAGGAATTCTTTAAGGTCAGTACGGAACCAGATGCCCAGAGGGAAGCGGAAACCCTGTTTTTTTAGACGGGTTACTTCAGGTGGCAGGTAACGTTTGGCAACCTGGCGCAGGATATACTTAAGGTTGTTACCTTTTAGTTTTATATTGGCAGGCAGTGTTGCTGCAAACTCAACGACTTTATAGTCGATCAGAGGCGCGCGACTCTCCAGCGAATGCGCCATTGTCATGCGGTCACCTATTGTTAGTAAATGATCGGGAATGCGTGTCATCAGGTCGGTATAGAGCATTTTATCTACCACATGATCAGCATTGTCAGCGTTGAAGTACTTGAGTATCTTTTCAGACGAAGATGGATCACCGAGTTCATTAATGGCCGATGCTGTAAACAGCTTGCGCTTGGACTCGTGAGTAAAACGTAATACGCCAAGGCTTTGTGCATAACGATCACCGCCGGAGAACAGAGACATCTCGTTGACCCAGGCCGCCTTCTGGGCAAGACTCTTGTAACCAAATGATTCAGGGATGCGGTCGGTGACCTTCTTAACGATACCCTGGCGGAACCATTGCGGCAGCAGGCAGTAGTAATCGACCAGGCGCTGGCCGGAATAACGATCATAACCGGCAAAGTTTTCATCACCACCGTCACCGCCGAGTACAACTTTTACATGTTCAGAGGCCATCTCGGAAACAAGATAAACACCAAAACCAAAAGGGTCGGCCGGCTCATCCATGTGATAAATCATCGACGGGATGGTATGAATGAGATCTGGCTCGATGATTTTTTCATGTGCTTCCATGCCATAGTTTTCTGACACCAGGCGGGCAAACGGAAGCTCGTCAAATTCCTTTTCTTTTGTCCCTATAGAGAAATTCGGCAGGTTGGTTTCACCGAGAACGGCCATCATCGAAGCAACGGTACCTGAATCTATGCCTCCACTTAAGAATGCACCAACCCGTACATCACTGAGTAGATGGCCCTTAACCGTTTCCAGCAGCAGCTCATCAAGCTGATCGGTGAGTTCGTCCTCACTGGCATGTAATTTGTTTTTGAAATCAACATCCCAGTAATGATTGATAGTAATCTGGCTGTTTTCATAGACCAGGTAATGTGCTGCCGGTAGTTTTTGCACAAACTTGAACATCGAGTGGTCATCAGGCATGAATCGCAGTGAGAGATAATGCCAGAGTCCTTCAAGGTCAATCTCGGGTTTCACTATTTCTGAGGCAAGAATGCTTTTCGCCTCGGAGGCAAAGGCAAAGGCACCATCGTGTCGACAGAAGAAAAGAGGCTTTTGTCCGAGGTGATCTCTTGCCATGTATAATCTTCTGTTGCGAGAATCCCAGATTGCAAAAGCAAACATTCCACGCAGAAATTTTACGCAGTCATCACCGTGTTCCTCATATAAATGCAGAATGACCTCAACATCGGTTTCGGTCTTAAACTGGTGGCCCCTCGATTTAAGTTCTTTTCTTAACTCAGGACTATTGTATATCTCACCATTGCAGACCAGCTGCAGTGTGTTATCTTCATTGGATATAGGTTGACGGCCCGAATTGAGGTCGATAATAGACAAACGTCGCTGCCCCAGTGCAATCTCGTCATCATGAAAATAGCCGGAGTCATCGGGACCGCGATGGATCATGATGTCTGTCATTTTTTTGATGGCATCGGTACGTTGCGAGCCCATGATGCCGGCAATTCCGCACATATCAGAGCAGGCCTTTTTCTTTGTACCAGTCAAGCGTGATCTTAATACCTTGCTGATCAGGCATTTTCGGGTGATAGTCGAGCAGCTCATTTGCCTTGCTGATATCAAACGCACGGTTATGCGTGAAGAAACCGACGCGACGGCGGAAGATAGGGGGCTTTATATTCAATGGACGACAGATGATTTCACAGACCAGTCCGGCAAACCAGACCGGTGCCACCGGTATCTTGATCTTCGAGAGTTTTACACCTGCGGCATCCGCTATAAACTTCGCCAGTTCATTCAGCGTGATCGGTTTGGCGGAGGCAATGTTAAAGGCCTCTAAATGCACCTGGTCACGGGGTCTCACCCCGTTCAGGATAAGCGAGTCGACCTGATCGTCGATATAGCCAAGATGGGCCAGTACCTCGCCTGATCCAATCATCATAAATTTACCGGAATGAATGGCCTTGAAGATCTTCATCATGCGGATGTCACCTGGGCCGTAGACCATGGCAGGACGATTAACCGTGACGATCATGCCGTCGTCACCCAGTGTGCGTGCAAAATCCAGCACGGCAAGTTCCCCTTCCAGCTTGGTACGATGGTATTCATCCATCGGGTTGTAAGGGGTTTTTTCGGTGCAGGGGATCTCTTTGACGTGACCATGGACCCCAACCGTACTGCAATGAACAAAGCGCTTTACGCCGACCTTTTCAGCTGTTTTGACCAGCTTCAATGTTCCATCGACGTTGACTTTGTGATACATGGCCTCGGTATTTTCCACCTCCTGAAAAAGGGCTGCGATATTGAATACAATATCGATATCTTTCAGCAGGTCATCCCATGATGCGTCACTGGCAAGATCCAGTACCTGCACCGTGTAGCCCTTATCGTGCAGGGTGGCCGCTTCTTCATCGTACAGAACGGTGCCTACAACATCGAGATTATATTCCACCAGGCGCTTGAATAACGCTCCCCCAATAAAACCTGCTGCGCCGGTGACAAGTAATTTTTTACCGATCAGATCTTTGTACTCATCAGGCACCGTGAGTGACTGTCTTTCTTCAAGTAAACTGAGGTTGATCATTTGCTGCCCTGTTTTCCTGTTATAGTTCCTGTTGTGATTGAGTCATTTCCGGCTGCATCAGATTTTTTCCCCTCAAGCAAAACGATGCTGGTAAAAATTTTATTTTTCCAGAAGTATTTCTTAATAGAACGGATAATTCTGACACCTGTAAATCCTGACTTCTCGAAGAAGTTAATCAGCTCCGAGTTTTTATAAAACACCACCTGATCTTTGATGAAAGTGCTATGCAAAAATCCCCAGAATAGTGTTAATAGCGATCGGGCTTTATTGCGTTCTAACACATAAAGCATGCCCCCATCGCTCAGTAGTTTGTAGAGCTTGTCACTGGCAGCCTGAGGATCAGTGAAATAATGAAAGGCATTGGCGCAGAAAATAATATTGAAATTATAACCCGATAACGGTGCAAGACTCATGCTTTCCCAGTCAGCATGGATGAATTTCAGGTTTTCAAGGCCTGCTTCTTGCGCTTTTCTGCTCGCTTCCACGATCATAGAAGAGGAGACATCCACACCAACGGCCTTCAAGCCAGGCTTGCCCTTCATGTATTCACGCAGGAAATGCCCTGTCCCGCAACCGATATCAAGAATGTCACCCTCTTCAATCGTTATACAATGCTGCAGCATTTCATCGGCATGCGCCTGATACCAGCTGGCCAGGCGGTTGTTTTCATATTCAGCGGCAAGTGCATCAAATTCCTGCTCAACGACATTCATTGGTTCAATTCAATATTTCAGGATCAGGCGCTGCTGTTTTTATACAGATATAATAAAGCGCATAGATGGGCCTCTGTTGCAGATAGCACCCAGCCATCAACATGCAGAATGTTCTCGATGGCAAAGTCTTCATGCACCGTTCTGCGATAGGCGTCAAAATTATTGAGCAGAGAAAAATAGGTGACCTTTTCTCTGTTAAAGCCGGCGTCGTTGAGAACGATATTTGTCATCTGATCAAGAGTAAGTGTCGCCAGTTGAGTGTCATTTTTTAAAATGCTTCCACCGAGTTGTATTGCCAGTTCAGGGTACGCCAGGTGGCTGGTCAGCAGCCTGGCAATAGTTTGTGTATCGGGGTTTGCAGCGAATTTAATTCCAGTTCCGACCAGCGCCGCGCCACCTATCAGTATTCCGGCTTTGAGAAATGCTCTACTAGTTTTTAAATGAGTCTGCGAAGTCATGAAGGCTATCCTTTAACTAGGCTCCGTGTGTGATCTGCCAGACGCAATGCCAGCGTGACAATTGTCAGGGTCGGATTCGCATATCCGATGGTAGGAAACAGCGAGCTGCCCGCGATGTACAGATTGGAGACATAGTTGAGCTTACAATTTTCATCTACGACGCCGGTTTTTGGATTATCCGTCATCCGGGTGGTGCCACCAAAATAGCGCAGGCGATTGACATTTAAACCGAAGGATGGGAGGCCAATATTCTTTACGTCATACAATGACTGTGTTTTCTTGTCGAATTCAAGCCCACCGGATTCAAGCAATACTACGTTTGCAGAAGTACCTATATACTCTCGGGCGATGGTGATATTTGCTGCTCCGGCGCCGATGATGCAGACATCTGATTCGATGTGTTGTCCGTTATTAAGTTCCCTGGCGTTAATAAACATAGCAGTGTTTTATGATTCTCTGAATGACCTGTATCTTTAAGTATGGCAGTCATTAATATATGGCCAGTAATTGTACCGTTTTCATGCCAGAGGCGCACATAAATAAAATCAAATTCGAGTTCCAGCTTACAAGTGTTAAGCTTTCAGTGGTATGCTGAAATGATATGATTTTTCACTCGCAATAATAGTCTCTATGACCTTTTGTACCCCGTATGGTAATTGCACTTTCTTTTACTCTCTCATAGTGGAAGCTGGAACTTGGAACCTGGAACGATAAATCGATCGGATCTATATAAAAAACTTGAGCAGGGAGCTACAGTCGTTACCGGCAACTCCCGCCTGTCTGAAGCACTGAAACAGGAATTCCAGCTTCAGGCAGTCGAACGAGGTCTGCAGGTTTGGGAATCACCTGATATAAAACCCTGGAATAACTGGTTACGACAGAACTGGGAAGAGGCGGTCTTCGACGGTCTGATTGAATCGCCCGAATTATTGCTGACAGAGGTACAGGAGCAGTATGTCTGGGAGTCCGTTATTGAATCATCGTCAGCGAGCGTTTTAAGAAAGGAAGCCACCGCCAGGAAGGCCAGTGAAGCATGGCAACAACTGATTAACTGGCAGATCGACCTTGATGCGATAGAGTTTGATGTCAATGAAGACACGCAGATATTCAAACTATGGGCTGATCTGTATAAGCAGCAATGCCTTGAGCAGGGATGGCTGCCAGCCAGCCGCATAGCTGAACAACTACTGCAGTGCATCAATGATAATCACGATACTTACGACAGTCATATCATCCTTCTGGGTTTTGACGAATTAACACCGCTGCAGCAGGCCCTGTATGCGGCCATCGCCAATACCCGTGGCTCGATTCAATGGCTTCAACTGGCGCATGCGAACGACGGAAGCAACTCGGCCATTCGTCTGGCCTGTGCCGATAATAGTGATGAGATCTTCACACTGTCGCGATGGATACGACAACGATTAGAAGAACGGCCTGATGCCCGTATAGGTGTGGTCGTCCCAGATCTGGCGGAACATCGTTCGCGCCTGATTCGTTGCCTCACCGAGTCCCTTGTGCCGTGTAATCTAATGGTTGAAGGTAATGAGCCCTTGCCGTGGAACATCTCGCTAGGCTTACCGTTAAAGCATTATCCGATTATAGGAGCCGCATTCAATGTGCTGGAACTTGCCGGTGCTAGTTTCCTGCTTGCCGATCTGGGTCCGCTGATTAATTCTCCTTATCTTGCCGGCGCTTCAGAAGAGCTAAGTTCCCGTGCTTTGCTCGATCGAAAGCTAAGAGAAATTGGCGAACCTGGCGTGAGTTTGAAAGATCTGTACAGGCTGGCGGGTAATACCGGCCAGCCCTGGCATTCTCCACAGCTGGCAATACGTGTCCACGAACTGGCTGAGCTGGTGAAGAAAGTCCCGGGCTCCGCCTCATCGGCTGACTGGGTTAAGTGGTTTACAGAAATTCTGAGCGTTGCAGGCTGGGCAAAAGACCGTGATTTTAATGCTGCAGAATACCAGGCAATGGAAGCCTTCCATAAGCTAATGGCACGCTTTAGCGGGCTACAGTCTGTCACTGGACGCTTGAGCTACTCACGTGCGCTGGGTATGTTGAAGCGGCTTGCTCTGTCTCAGATATTTCAGCCTCGAAGTGAATCGACACCTGTCCAGATACTGGGCCTGTATGAAGCTATCGGTATGCAGTTCGATGCCCTCTGGGTGATGGATCTGCATGATAGCAACTGGCCATCATCGCCACAGCCTAATCCATTCATCCCCCTGTCATTGCAGCGACAGCAGTCCATGCCGCATGCTGACCAGGCCAGGGAGCTTGTCATCGCCCGGCGCATAACCCGACGATTATTGTCAGCCGCGCCAGAAGTCGTGATGAGTTACCCACTGCGTAGAGGTGAAGAGCAGCTCAGAATCAGTCCGCTCATCAGTGATCTTGCTGAAGGTGATAAAGAATACTATACGGGGAGTAACGAACTCACATGGAGCGACATCATTCAGAAAAGTGGGCGACATGAGCTGTTAGCTGACGATACGGCACCGCAGCTCCTGCAGTATCGAGCCTCAGGTGGTAGTGGCATTTTTAAATACCAGTCGCTTTGTCCATTTCGTGCTTTTGCTCAATATCGCTTGTCAGCAACAGCGATGGTCACCCCTGAGTTGGGTCTCGATGCAAAGAAAAGGGGACAGTTGTTTCACCGTATACTGGAAATTTTCTGGCGTGATGTCGGGGATCTTAAAACATTAATTTCAATGAATGAAGATGCGCTGGAGAACAAACTCGATACCGTCATAGGGCAGGCAATAGACGCAATGGCTGAACAGAATCCTGGAATTTTCAGCCCGCGCTTTCGTCAAATCGAATTATCCCGCCTTAAGCAGCTAACTCAACAATGGCTGGAGATAGAGAAGCAGCGGGCAGACTTCAAGGTGGTTGATTTCGAAAAGGAAGTCAACGCAGAGGTCAATGGTATTGGCGTGCATCTATGGATCGACCGCATTGATGAACTGGCTGATGGACGCAAGGTTGTCATCGACTATAAAACAGGGTCGGTTAACCCTGCGCAGTGGTTTGGAGATCGCCCGGAAGATCCACAATTACCTTTGTACAGCATGGTAGAAGGTGAGGGGGTTTGTGCCGTGCTGTTTGCTCAGCTAAAAGCGGCACAGATGAAGTTTAATGGTGTCGTCGAAGAAGCGGGCTTGCTACCGGATCTGCCGCCGTCTCGAAACCCGCAGCTTAAACAGGTTACCGAGCAATGGCCGCAGGTACTCGATGACTGGAAGCAAACGATCAGTCAACTGGCGCAAGGCTTTCGCCATGGCAGGGCAGAGGTCAATCCTAAAAAGCCCAGCACCTGCGAGACCAGTTATTGCGAGTTGTCAGGTTTGTGTCGTATCGATGAAATATCGACAGGTCATCCGGATGAATGAAGACATGACTATGACCCGTTCAGATGCGCGGCTGCCTGGAGATGAATTACCAGAAGATTCGGCGGCAAGAGAACGGGCATTAAATCCCGAACGTTCTTTTATCGTGCAGGCGCCAGCGGGTTCTGGAAAGACCGGTCTACTGACTCAACGTTTTTTGCAATTGCTGGCCCGCGTAGAATCACCTGAAGAAATCGTTGCCATTACCTTTACCCGCAAGGCAGCCGGGGAAATGAGAACACGGATACTGGAAGCCTTGCATCAAGCCAGCATGGAGCCTGAACCTGAAACTGCCTATCAAAGAAAAACCTGGCAACTGGCGCAGGCGGCACTTGCTAATGACACGCGCCAACAGTGGCAGTTGTTATCAAATCCTGGGCGACTGAAGATCCAGACCATTGATTCATTCAGTCAATCACTGACCCGCCAGATGCCCCTGTTATCACAATTCGGTGCCATACCTTCGTTGACAGAAGATGCCAGTGGCATGTATCGCGAGGCAGCACTGGCCGTGCTTGAACAGCTTGAATCGAGTTCTCCACTGTCTGAAGATATTGCGCGGTTACTAAAGCATCGCGATAACCGCATGGATGAGTTACAGGGCTTGATCGCAGACATGCTGGCAAGACGTGACCAGTGGCTACGCCATATCGTCAAACACGTAAGCGGCCAGAAAGACTCTATTGTTCGGCGCCAGGAGATAGAACGGGTATTACAGCGCCTGGTTGAAAAGGCACTGGTCGATGTTGACAGCGCCATGCCGATTGACGTCAAGGCGGTATTGCCTGAATTGGCAGCATTTGCCGCCGAACACACCAGCAACAGTAGCAGCACCATCAAGATATGTGCGGGCATGCAGCGTATGCCCGAGACCACGACAGCTGATGTCGACAAATGGGTGGCAATATCAGATTTTCTACTGACAGCCGGTCTGTGGAGGAAGGCAGGCGGGGTCAATATAAAACTGGGTTTCCCAACCGAAAAAGCATCCAGCAACCCGCAGCAGAAACAGCAGTTCAAAGAGAAAAAACAGTCCATGCAGGCGCTGCTAGAGAACTTGCAGGAAAATAATGAATTGCGACTAAAGCTCGCGGCATTAAGAAAGTTGCCCGCTGCGACTTATAGCGATGATGAATGGCTACTGGTGGAAGCCCTGTTTCAACTGCTGGTCAATGCCGTGGCGCAATTGCAACTGGTTTTCGGGCAGCGCGGAGAGGTGGACTTCAGCGAGATGGCGATTCGTGCCGATCGTGCGCTGGGCACTGAACAGTCACCGACCGACTTATCACTCAGGCTGGATTACCAGATCAAACATTTGCTGGTCGACGAGTTCCAGGACACTTCACAGAATCAATATACCCTGTTCAGCAAGCTTACCGCGGGCTGGATGCCTGATGATCAGCGGACGCTTTTTCTGGTCGGTGATCCAATGCAATCTATTTACCGGTTTCGCGAAGCAGAAGTCGGCCTGTTCCTGCAAGCATGGGAAGGCCAGCTTGGCAGCGTGCCACTGGAAGCGCTGCAGCTAAGTGTTAATTTCCGTTCCCAGGCAGGCATCATAGACTGGGTGAATCAGTCGTTTCCACAAATTTTTCCGTCACAAAGTGACAAGCTCAGAAGCGCAGTCCATTACACCCCTTCATTACCCTTTAAAGGCCAGCTGCAAGGTGATGCAGTCATTTTGCATCCTCAGTTCGAACGTGATGAATCTATAGAAAGCGAGAACGTGCTAAGCATCATTGAACAGTGCCGCCAGGATGATCCACGGGGGTCCGTCGCGATACTGGTGCGCAGTAAGGCCCATGTTATTGATATTATTCATCAGTTACAAAGTCATGGTTACAGATACCAGGCAGTTGAGATTGATAAACTGTCGCAGCGGCCGGTGGTTCAGGATCTGGTTTCACTGACCCGCGCATTGATTCATCCCGCTGACCGTATCAGCTGGCTGGCCATTCTACGCGCACCCTGGTGCGGATTGACCCTGGTAGACCTGCATCTGCTGGTCGCTGATGATAGAGAGACATCAGTTCTCGAGCTGCTGAGAGATGAAAGCCGAATTGAGCAGATCAGTGCTGATGGTCAGCAACGTTTACAACGCCTGTTGCCGCTCCTGGAAAAAGTACTGGCGCAACGTGGAAGGCAGTTCCTGCGCAGCTGGGTAGAAGGCGCGTGGATGTCACTCGGAGGGCCTGCCTGTCTGCATAGCCAGAGTGACAGAGAAGATGCAGAAGTTTTCCTGGCCCTGTTGCAGGAGATTGAAGATTCGGGTGAGTCTGTCACCCCTGAACTGCTGCAGGACAAGTTGTCGAGTTTGTTTGCCCGACCTGATGTTGAGGCCGATGAACGACTGCAGGTCATGTCTATGCACAAGTCGAAGGGGCTTGAGTTCGATACAGTTATTTTACCGGGACTGGGTAAGCGTACCGGTCAGGATCAATCACGTTTGCTCTACTGGCTGGAAAGAACCGGCGAGACCGGAGAGCCTGAGCTGATGTTTGGTCCCATCGCATCGGTCAATGACGGCCAGAACCAGACAGTTGAATACATCAAACATCTGGATAAGGAAAAGAGCCAGTTAGAAAATGGACGCCTGCTTTATGTTGCCGCGACCCGCGCGCGAAAGCGTCTGTACCTGCTGGCGCATGCAGACTTCGACAGTAAAAAAGATGAGTTGAGAACGCCCTCCGACACGACCTTGTTATATCAACTATGGCCGGTTGTAAAAAATGAGTATGAGAATCAGCCTGTCATGCATTCAAAGCAGGAAATTCAATCTTCCGCAGAAGACAATTCTGAATCTGTAATGATTCCTCAACAAGCCAGAAAGCGGCTGCTTGCGGACTGGAACTGCCCGTTGCCGCCGGCAAGCGTTGTCACGCTGTCACGGGAAAGCGAACAGGCTGAAGAAATACTGGAATTCGACTGGGCCAGCGAATCGGCTCGCCTTATCGGCACCGTCGTTCACCGGCAGCTGGAATATCTTTCCCGCCGGGGTGTTTTTTCAAGTGCTGATGTGGACTTGTCACGGTTAAGTATCATCAGCCGTCAGATGTTGCGGCATCAAGGGCTCCCGGTTGAACTTCTCGATCAGGCTCAGGATAGGATCCATGCATCACTACAGGGCATGCTGGAAGATGACAGAGGGCAATGGATTTTGTCTACCGAGCACAGCGAGATTCATTCAGAATATGCCATTAGCAGCGTGTTTGATGGCAAGGTATACAACATGGTTATCGACCGCACCTTTATCGATGAAAAGGGTGAGCGCTGGATCATCGATTACAAAACAGGTAGCCATACAGGCGGTGGCCTGGATGAATTTCTTGACCGCGAGCAGGAGCGCTATCGGTTACAGCTGGAGAAATATGCCGAGGCGATTAGCCAACGCGAAGATCGAAAGATCCATCTGGCCCTGTATTTCCCATTGATACAGGGGTGGCGCGAGTGGGTATACGTTTGAGATGAACGGGAAAATGAGCAATAAATCGATATTTATAGAAATGGTCCAGTATCTTAGCGATGGCCGGCTTTCGGTGTGTTGCCGCTAAATTGTTATGGTTCCCGGCATTTGCACAGGACAAAGCAATTCTTATGTAAAAAGTGTGACATCGGCACGGCTCGCTTTATCGAGATAAGCCGTTGCTCCAGACCATTCTGTCACCCCGTCAAAAAAGTCCTCTTTATTCATGCCAAACAAATCCACAGTCATCTGACACGCGATGATTTCCACATCCATTTCGACACATGCATCGCGTAAATCTGCAACAGGTGCAACACCATTCTGCTTCAATGTCTGCTTCATCAGTCCGGTAGCTATTGTTTCGAAGAAAGGAACGTTTGCCTGAACAAGATTCGGTATATTCATATCGATATTCCTGAACCATGCAGGCCCAAATGGCATTTTCATCGGCATAGCAGGGTTTCCTAAACCGCTGATTAACGGCGACATATCTTTTTTCAGTAGAGACAGCCCATAGAATGTGAAGAAGAGGGACACGTTCCAGCCAAGTGCAGCCGCTGTAGAAGCTACAATGAAGGTCGTATATCCCCAGTCCAATGTTCCTTTTGTAATCAGCATAGAGAGTGTTGTCGTCTTTGCTTCTTCTCGTTCGAGCATCTTCTGTTCAAATCGGGCATCGAACCATTCTTCTAATGTCTTGCCACCTAAACTTGTTATTAATTGATTATCTGCGTCAGCCATCTCTTCTCTCTCTCATTAGTTAGCATGAAATCTACAAATTGAAGCTTAGCGGTTAGTAGCGATAATCATATTAATACATACAATTCTTCGAAAGTCTATGCTGCCCACTATCTTGGTGTATCGATGGAGTCACAGATTCAGTACCATACCGCTTCAGGCGCCGTCCCGGCTGCAATCATAAAGCGCACTGGACAGACAAGGGATCCCTGCCTGAAAATGAATGCTCACAGGACGGCCATCTTATGCATGGTTTGACCTGCAGAACTCTTAAAAAATATGGAGTTTCAACCATATATCCTGTATTCTTGACCCCATAAGAGGTGAGTGAATTTACATAACTTTATATTAGAAGGAGCAAAAATGAATAATATAAATCTAGCGGATGTGACATTCCACGTCGATGAAAACCTGGATGCTGAGTCTCGTGCAAAGTTAGAAGATGATCTGCGTGCTCAAGAAGGTGTGGTGAGCATCCATTCATCTGAAAAGACACCGCATCTCATTGTAGTGACATATGATCCAGGCCACACCAGAAGCAAAGAGCTTCTCCAGGTTGTTCTGGGCGAGAATCTTCACGCTGAAATGATAGGACTATGATTATTCTGTAGCATAGTAATAGTCTGGAAAACAGGATTTGCGAAGCGGGTCTAACAACACGTATTACCAAACAGAAGTCTTCATAACGGAGTTTGTAGATCTAAGTAGATCTAAGCGTATGACTATAACAAAGACATCTAAACAATAGTGCCGATGTCTGAACTATATTCATTAACTCTCTTTAACTACCTTTAGTTAAGAAAAACAATTATTTCGAGGCTCTTCTGATCCAGCAGAACAACGTTCTGCTAGACCGGAAAGCCTCGCTACATTACGTCGACATTACCACCAATGCTACGTTGCTTTCTCAATTGGCGTGCTCAATAACACGCTAAGACGATGCAACATTTGCCGTGGCGTTTCATTTTCTTCTATTCTGACTGGTTCGAGGGGGAAGAGCCTGGGATGACCGCGCCTGATCATTGCCGGCATGACCTCTTTCCTTACCGCTGTACCTTCGATCCTGGCAGGGTAAATAGTTGCAGCTGAACGTCCAGCGAGGACAGCTACACCACCCTTGATCTTGACCGCCTCGCTGTCGAGATGCATGCGGCCAAAAGGGAACAGTGCGATCACCTTGCCATCACGTAGTGCATGCAGTGCTGCACGCAGTGCGCGCTCGGGACGTGTTGTATGCTCGACCGGAATGCAGCCGGCCAGGTCAAAAAGCCACTTGAAGCCGAAGCGTTCGTATTCTTTCTGCGCGATAAGGAAATGAAGTGGACGACTGCAGCTGGCGAGTAGTATGAAAGCGTCAAGGCCGGAAATATGGTTGGCGACCACGATTGCCGGTCCTTTGTCAGGCAGATCAATAGATACAGTTGGTATACGATGGTAACTGCGCATGAATAACCTGTTCAGGCCATCGAGGCGATTGGCTGTTTTGTTTCCCCAGTCGGCAATGTTTTCGACATCGCCGATACGCATCAGCCAGATAAAGCCGATCACCAGAAGAGCGATTATGACAAGTGAGATGACTGTTGATGTTTGCATACAGATTGAAATCTATTCCCCGAGCAGCATATTCGACGTTCGAAAACCCGGGTTAGAGGGAAATTTTTTCTAACTATAGCGTAAGACTACGATGACAAATAGTATATTAGTAAATTAAATTATTGGCGCGTTTAATAAGAAGCTGAACCATGTATCGCAAGACAAGTTTCAGTTAATATACTCCGGCACATTTTTCCAGGCTATGGTATCCATGAATAGCTTATATTTAAGAAGAAAAAGCGAAAGGACAGAGCATTTTATACAATTTAAATTGTCAGCAAGTCGGCGCAAATAGTGAGCCGCTAATAATGAAAAATAGTACCGCATCAACATTGTCGCCCACTATTGTTTAAGACACTCGATCAGGCAGCTGTATCTGAAGGCTGTTGTGAAAGTTCAGTTATCTGAGCGGAAATTATCGTCATCAACAAAGATGCTATCTGTTATTTTAGATTGCGATTATCCGAATATCATCAGCAGACGACAGTTGTCTAACTAATTGAGATGCGCAAAAAATCGCTGCAGCAAGAGATTTGATTTGCGAGTCAGTCGCATGCTGTTATTCTGCTACCCTTTGCCCGTATCTACCCATTGGAAATGCTGTGACGAATGCTTGGAGAGTCAGGAATGTCAAAGGAAAGAGAATTTATCCCGCTGAATATTGCCATCATGACGGTTTCAGATAGCCGTAATGAAGAAACCGACAAGTCAGGAGCTGCTCTCGTCAAGCTGTTGACAGAGGCTGGACACAAACTGGCTGAGAAGGTTATTGTTGCTGACGATATATATCGAATTCGTGCAGATTTATCGCGCTGGATTGCTGATGACAATCTCCAGGTCGTTATCACTACCGGTGGTACCGGCCTGACCGGCCGTGATGGTACACCGGAAGCGGTTGCTCCATTGCTGGATAAGGTGATTGATGGCTTTGGTGAAATGTTCCGTGTCATCTCTTACGACCTTATTGGTGCGTCAACCATGCAGTCTCGCGCGATAGCTGGTACGGCAAACGGTACCTTTATCTTTTGTCTACCGGGTTCAACAGGCGCCTGCAGGGATGGCTGGAAGCATTTGATTTCTGTGCAGCTGGATTATCGGACTCGTCCATGTAATCTGGTAGAAATAATGCCGAGGTTACTTGAAAAATAGCTTTCATTGATGAAACACAATGGAATTACACTACACCAGGGGAGTGAAAAATAATAAACAGAGGAGAGATCATAAGTGGAACCTATTTTAAACAGCCAGCAGCGGAACATACTTATCATCGGATTGATACTGTCATCTTTTTTGTTCTTACAGGGATGTAGTGGCAGAAAAGAAATCACCATCGATTCGGAACCTCAGGGAGCAAGCATTCTTGCAGATGGTAAGAATATCGGAAATACGCCGCTGCAGATTAAATAGAATGATGTATTCCCGCCGCGCTGGCAAGGCACCAGCTATATGGTCAAAGGCAAACTTGAAATCCAGAAGGAAGGCTGTGACAGTTACACTATGGATGTTAATGATTTTGTCCTGTCAAAAGTTATCAGGGCGAGCCTTAATTGCCAGCCAGGGGCGGCGCAGACAATGAATAAGCCAGCACCGGTTTCTGGCATGCCGGAGGTAAACGACACAAAGGCAATTCCAGCTGTTCCTGCTGCTGCAGCGGTCCGCGCCGAGTCACCTGCACCGGCAAAATCCAGCACTGCTGATGACGAGATAGAAAAGCCTTTAAGCAGGCTTAAAGATTTACTTGATCGTGGAGTAATAACTTCTAAAGAATACGCCGATCAGCGCAAGAGGATTCTTGACTCTATTTAATATATTTTTAATCAATAACATACGTGAGATATTTAGTGTTACGCATTATATTGCTACTAGCCTTTTCTTTACCTGTTCCGGCACTGTGCGATAACAGTTGGACAGAAAGCGATTCAATGGCTAAAGCCAGAGAAGCAGCAGCTGATGCCTATGAGTCAAGTAAAAAGGCAGCAGGAGCGGTCTATGAAGCAGGTAAGGATGCTGCTCACGATGTATCGGAGAAGAGCAGAGAGCTTGCAAATGATGCTGCTGAAGTCGGTGAAAAAGCCTGGGACACAAGCAAAGAAACCGCACACAAAACCAGTGTTAAGAGCACAGAGATAGCTCACGATGCTGCTGAGGCAAGTGGCGAAGCCTGGGATGCAACTAAAGATGCTACTGCAAGGGCAGCTGAATATACTGGCAAGAAGATGCATGAAGCCGGCGATGCCATGCAGCGGCCTGGCAGCTCAATACAAAAGAGTGACTGAATGATTAAACAAGCCATTTATGCATTTTTTTATTTGCACAGATTGACTCTTATTAACGAGACAACTATGGTGCACCAATCGAAAATCAATGATTAACTAACTAACCTATAAGAAGGAAAAATATGAAAAAACTCCTGAAAATTTTCAGTCTTACCCTGGCACTTTTATTTATCGCCGCCAATACTCACGCGGCACAGGTATCGCCAGATGCACCGGCGATGTCACGAATTGTAAAGAATGGACAACTGGTGCTTGGTACCTCAGGTAACCAGCCACCAATGACAATGCTTGATGAAAATGGAAAGCCGTCCGGCTTCGATATTGATCTGGCTGACCTGATGGCACAGGCACTGAATGTCAAACTGGTTATCAAGCAATTACCCTTCAACAAGTTACTGGATGCTCTTGAAGCAGGTGAGGTAGATGTCGTTATTTCAAATATGACGATCAACCCGAGTCGAAATATGCGGGTGGCCTTTGTTGGCCCATACATGACATCTGGAAAATGCCTGATAACCAAGGAAGAAAACCTGGCCCAAGCAGATGATACAGAAGAACTGAATATTGCTGATATGAATCTGGTGGTTCTCAAAGGTTCAACTAGTGAAGATATTGTTCGCACATTAATGCCAAAGGTGAAGCTTAAAACCGTTGAAAATTTGGAAAAGGGAGTGAAGATGGTTGCCGACGACAAGATCGGCGGCATGATGGCCGACTACCCGGTCTGCCTGCACACCATTAATAAAAATCCCAATGCTGGATTTATCTCTGTCTTCTCAGTGCTGACCTATGAACCAATTGGCATTGCACTGCCGGCAAGTGATGCTCTATTCATGAACTGGACCAGTAATTTCCTCGAACGCCTGGACAAGACAGAAACACTGGAAGTGCTGGCAAATAAATGGCTGGGTAAACTAATGAAAGAAGCGGCTAATTAAGGATTAGCCGCGAACTGTAGTAGCTTTATTTGTTAAACTGAGTAAAGTAGCTCCGCACTAAGCCGGCTTTAGCCGGCTTTTTAATAACTATTTCAGAACTGGATCATCAATACGCGCCGGTTAAACAGTGAAATACCGCGTTAGCAAAATATAATCGGACAATCTGATGATCTTCTTCACGAAATCATTTCACCCGCAGGGTCGTGCAGTGTAAAATGCCGCTGCTTCCTGTGCCCGGGTGGCGAAATTGGTAGACGCAAGGGACTTAAAATCCCTCGGTGGCAACACCGTACCGGTTCGACTCCGGTCCCGGGTACCATTACATACAATAAGTTAGCTAGATGTCTTGCTATACCTCTTCTACTAATATCTAAAAAGAAATAAATTATAGTGAGGGTGTAGGCACCAGTAAGTGGAGCCTAATCAGTCAGCCATCCTAAATGTCTACATTCGACAACAACTGGAACCTAAATTACCAGGATTCATTGTTAAATACATGAACACAGTTTTGTATCATCAGATTTGAGTTGATGAGGATTTTTGGATTGACGACAAAATCCTGCTAATTAGCTAGTCCAGTATGGTAATTTCGGTTGCGCCTGTTGCCATTATTGATATGATCAGAACTCAACCCAAATTGAGCTGACGAGGAATCCTAATGGCATCCCATGTTGATGCTGCAGTCTTTATCTACACTGAGGATAGCCAGGGTCTTGTAGATCAGGTTCGTGATAATCCTTACGATTGCCTCGTCACACCTGTTGAATTCGAAGCCTTTATACGTGACCCTAAAGCAACATTGGGTGATGCCAGGCACGTGGTTGTGGCTGCAACGGTTGCTGAAGTAAAAACCGTCGGAGCATTGGCTCGAGAACATGGATTCAGCTTGGGGATTATTCCGCTACCGGCACAGAAAGAAATGCCGCGGAGTTATAACATCCCGACCAATACAGCAGATGCTATCGATCTGGCTCTCAGAGATGACGCACCTGCCATCGACATCATTCTATGCAATGGCCAGATCATGATGTATAAGGCAACGTTGGGCAGGCTACCGTTGCTCGATAGACCGGTGGACATGAATCGATGGAACATGTTCTGGCATGGTCTTAAGCGCTTTGTCGGGCTGCGTTTGTTAACCTTCAACATATCACTCCCAAACAGGCAGAAAATAAGCACTGCAGCCTGTGGCTGCATGATCCTGCAGCAACATAAAGGCAACCAGGCCACGCGAAGTTTTGACCAGGACAGTTCTCTGGCTGATGGAATGGTGTCCATGGTCGTCAGTGCGCCATCTTCAATCGTCGAATACATAAGGTTCCTGATTCAGTCGACGAGTCTGTCCAGGCAACAAAGATCTGTCCCCAGTACCATCGGTTACATAAGATGCCGCTCAATTGATATCGAGTCCGATACCGAACTGGAAGTAACCATTGATGATGGCGCGACCACGACAACACCTGTCCACTGTGAATCTATACAGGGGGCATTGCGCGTTAATATCGGAGACGAACTGCGCGCGGAAATCAGTAAAGCGCAGACGATAAAAGAAAAGATCAGCATACAGAACCTTCCAAAGGGCAAGGAGGAACTAAAAAAGGCGACAAAAAAAGCAATCCCATTCTTTGCCTATGCATCTGAAGATCGCTTTCGTGACCTGTTTACCGCTCTGCGTAATGATGCGAAGTTGGATGTGACATATGTAGTGCTGATTGTGTTGAGTACCATGCTAGCAACAGTCGGCCTATACCAGGACAGTTCGGCTGTTGTGATTGGAGCCATGCTGCTGGCGCCATTGATGACACCGATCGTATCACTGTCTATGGGTTTGCTTCGAGCGGATGATAAACTAGTCATCCATTCGATGATCAAGGTCGCTGTGGGCATAGTTTTAGCACTCGTCTCGGCGATACTGATTACGCAGTGGTTTCCACACAAGCTGATAACCGATCAAATGCAGGCTCGTTTGAATCCGACACTGCTGGATCTGGCGGTGGCAATCATTGCCGGAATTGCGGGAGCTTATACCAAGTCCTACAAGGAAATCCTGCAGAGCCTCGCCGGTGTGGCCATTGCAGTTGCCCTGGTGCCACCGCTTGCTGTTGCTGGTATCGGTGCTGGCCGGCTCGACTGGGACTTCTTTTCACAGGCTTTCCTTTTATTTTCGACCAACCTGGTCGGTATCATCCTGGCAGCGACGTTAACGTTCCGGGTACTGGGTTATTCGTCTGCAGTGTATGGTCGGCACGGAATCAGAATCGTGACGCTTGCGCTGGTCCTTATTGCAATCCCTCTGTATCTGTCCTACGAACGCATAGTGGAAAAAGTAGTGCTGGAGAAAAGCTGGCAGCATGAGCGGTTCCTGGTCAATAACAAGTACTTGATCGTACGTCAGGCCAGGCTCAATCACTATAAGGACAAGGATGTCATGACGATGGAGATACTTGCACGAGAGCCTTTGACCCGCGACGACCTCGATGACTTCGGTGAAAAGATACAAACCAATTTTGAGCGCAAGCTGGTGATTCGAGCAGATGTTATTTACATACCCTGATTATCTACTCGCACGCCAGATAGCAATGGTACTTTTAGTGTTATGCGCTGCACTCTATTTGTCCTCTTGTGATAGTAATCCAGTTATAGAACCAAGCGGCAAGACAATAACAATTGGCGTGATTGGCCCCATGACAGGTGATGAGTATGCCAAGGGTAAAGAGGGGGTCAAGGGTATTAGAACTATTCAGCACCTATATCCATATCTGAACAATGGCGATGCAATAGAGTTGGTAATCAAAGATGACAAGAACGATCCGGATGAAACAGTAAGACTGATTCGCTTGATGGCAGAAGAAAAAAATGTCTTAGCTATCCTGCTGCTTTCAAGCAGCGCTTCTGCCCTAAAAGCCGGCGCCGTCGCAGATGCGTATAGTATTCCTGTACTATCGCTGGTCGCGACACATTCGGTCATAACCACTGGCCGTCATTATATCAGTCAGATTAGCTTTGATAATAACTTCCAGGGTCGTGTTGCGTCGTATTTTGTCAGGGACGATTTACTGTTGGACAAAGTGGCGGTTATCTACGATGGCCACAGCTTTCATTCAACGCAGTTGGCGGAGCAGTTCATCCGTACCTTCGAGTCAGCTGGTGGTGAAATCACTAACAGCCTGTTGCTAGAGCAGGCGGCCAGTGATTATGAAGAATCTCTAAAAAATATCCAGGCCCAAGGCGCAGAACTCCTTTATTTACCCCTTAAAGCCGAACAAGTTTTCAATATCATCACAGCGGCAAGTGCAATCAACTGGTCACCAGTTATGATGGGTGGTGATGGAATGATTGCCTCCGCGATTGCCCAACATAAAGATCAGTCAAATATTCTCGATGGGATCTATGCAACCGATTTTTTCAGCAGCGTGATGCCACTGACGGATTTTGGCAACAAGACTCTAGCTGCATTCTCTAGCTTGTACGATACGGATGGAACTACATATACCGGACTGGGAGCTGAAGGTTACAGTGTTTTGATGCATGCCATAAACCGTTGCATTTCCAATATGGACAGGAAATGCATCAACGACAAGATACGCAGTACGGATAAACATACCGGACTGATTGGCAAGATTTCCATAACTAAAAATGGCAGAGCTGAACGGCCACTTGTTGTCAATAAGATTATAAATGGCCGACTGCAATTTGTCGTGAAGGTCTATTGACAGATCAGCAGATTAGATTGGCGCTTTGCAGTAGTTCCAAGCCATATGAACAGTATTCTTCATTGAAAGACGACTCATTAGCAATTACTTAGTTCATCCCTGATGAACTCGCATAAAAAATCCGGACTTTCTATTAAAACCGCAGCCGATAGCTGGCATCCAAAGCAAGAAATTGTTAGAACCCAATAGATAGACCGCAATCCGAAGCTGACCCTCAGAGCTGCTTTCGCGTAGCTTTTGTTGTCCGACATCAGAATGACGATTTTCGGCACTTACGTGCCACGCTTCTGTTGTTTGCGATACTCGCTGGGTGACATGCCGGTCCACTTCCTGAACGCGCGGGAAAAAACGGCCGGGTCGCTAAAACCGACGCGGTCGGCGATCTCCGAAATACTTTCGTCAGACTGGCGCAATAGTTCCGTAGCCCGCAGTTCACGCAGGTGGGCAATCTCGCTGGTGATAGTTGTGCCCTTGTCATGTAGCTTGCGCGCCAGGGCGCGCCTGTCGAAACCGCACAACTGGGCCGCCCGTTCGGCATTTAGTTCACTAACATGTAGATGCGGCATCAGGGCCTGGTGTACGGCGTCGATCAGTGATTTCGGCGGTCCTTTAAACTTTATACCCGGCGTATCCTGCTGCCTGAAGTTGCTGATGTTGAATGGTAGCAGCAGCCACTGCTGCGGAAAACGGATCGAACAGCCCAGCCGGTCACCCTCGGCAATAGGCATTTTCATATAGGCGGGCGGTACCGCGCTGACATCACATACCCGGATCATGATATGGCGCGGGTCCCAGAGCTCCCCGGCTGCCCGGTGAAACAGGTTGTGGAACAATCCGACATAGAAGGCATCGGCCTGGCCAGGGCAGAACTCGGGTTCGCTGACACGATGCAGGCGAAACAGGGCATGCTCGCCATCGGTCGTCAAATGATAAGCGGTTGACGTGGCCTGGTTTCCCGTTTCCATGCTGAAACGCAGGAAGAAATCGCCGAATGTTACTGCCTTGCGTGCCGCGTCCATAAATAATGGCCACGAGTAAAGATCCAGAGTCTCGCCGATATGCAGCGCCAGGTAGGGATCCTCAGACACCTGGGCCAGGCCTTCCAGAATGTGGTACATCACGCTCGCGGTAATGAAGACATCGGGTGAGGTGAGGTTGTCCCGGGACAGGCCGTATTCAGCAAACACGGCATCATAATCAATCCCGCATTCTTCCAGCACGTTGGTGAAGGGTGTAAGTAGGCTCAGGCGGATCAGCGGCAGCCCGGTCCGGAGTTGTTCGTTGTTCTCGCTCATGTCACAAGTGTGTGGTGTTTATGTAAATAGTGTCAATCTTTACGTGTCTATTGTGTGCATTTATAACATCTAATCTGACTAAATTGGTAAGAATTGCACAGAATCGGTCATTGTTATCAGGTATCTTATGCATATTTCGTGATGTATAAATAAAACAATTGGAAGGAGAAACCTCAATGTCATTCAAGTCCCTGTTCATGCGCAGCAGCATGGCAATTGCAATCGGAACCGTTATAGGTGTTAGCAGCCTGCAGGTTAGCGCCACGGCACTGGCGGCATCACCACCACCTGCAAAGGCCGATGCCGCCAAGGAAGAAAAGAAGCCGATCCACATCCTGTTCACCAACGTCAATATTTTCGACGGTTTCAGTCCCGAGCTGAAAAAGGGCATGAGTGTGCTGGTGGAAAATAACTATATCAAGGAAGTTGGTAAGGACATCAAGAAGCCGGAAGGCGCTTTTATGATTGATGGCAA
>JARFQE010000041.1 GCA_029287915.1 Arenicellales bacterium | reverse complement strand
TGGGATTAGCAAAAAAACAGGGACGGTTTATTGTCAACCCAGGTAGCGTTTTGCGGCTGTAACAAAATCCTCTCGCCTGGGTAATTCATCTAGCGGGATTGAGACCAGGAGCATCACCAGTCGACGTCCACGGGCATCGTGTAGTTCCTGTAACTTTATCTCGCGAGCCGACTTGTCTGACGGATCACGCTGAATATTCATTCGATCCAGGTGCAGTAAAACGTCTTCTGCCCAGAAATGTTGCTCGGCGTTCGCAAGCACCTCGGAGGTGAGATCCAGGTGCGTACGCAGAAGGTTGTCGTTTGCCCCGATAGCGGCAAGTTCTTTTTCAATTCTGTCGAGCTCTGCCTGTAACTCGGCAGGTGCAGGGTTGTTCTGGTTTAAGCCCTCAAAGTCCCAGCCACCATATTTTAAAGTGCGCAATTTGCGCCTTAACAGATCCCGCTGATGATCGAGGTGGGTGCGTTCGTGCTGAACCTCTGATATACGCGATAATGCCAGACTCAGCAGGTAATCGAAGGCCCGGCGCTTGAGTTGACGACGTGTCTCCTCCTCAAGGGCAGCAGGGTCAACCAGGCGGGGAATACTAAAATTTACCGCGACCTGCGCGATATCTCGGCGCAACATATCTCCAACAATATCCATGCCCATGATTTTCTTTTCATCAAGCTTTACCAGAAGTAAAGCGACAACCTGTTGACCAAAATTTTCCGGGGGTGAGTCACGCAACTGGTTGAGCGCATCGTCCTGTATGAATACCTCCTGCATGTGTCTGACAGAGGCAAACATCATGGAAAGGTGTGTGCTGTCATTGTAGTGATTACGATCAGCCGGCAGTGCCGGAGGAATGTTATCAATCAGGCTGCTTACATGATCAATGGCATGAAGAACTGGAGCCCGCAGAAGTTTGCGATATCCGGGCAAAACACGAATCCGAGGATCGGTACTGTCCACAGTTCGCTCGATCGCAGCCTCTATTAGTGACTCAGGATAGCGTCCATGTTTTTCCTCACGGCCAAATATGGAATGAAATAGTTGAAACATGTTGATCTATTCGCTGTTGCTTCAATGACCTTAATTTTACACTATATTCTGTAATGCGCCTGCGTTTCTGCACGAATACAACAGTTCAGGAGAAGGGCGTTAATTGAATTAATGCGTTGTACTTTAGTGGTTGTGCGTTTTTCGAACGCCAGTATAGAGTCCAAAAATGCCAGATTTGTCCGTATTCTCGGCTCTGAGCAGAAATCACGGTATATCCATTGAAATCGCTAGAACTGATACTCAGCTAGGACTATGCTTATATATATAGGTAGGAAAACTAGCAATTTGAGGAAGCTATCAATGGAAAATAAACATGGGAAATATCATATGAAGCGATATGTATTGCTGGGTGCATTATTAGCATTGCCTTTAACAGCATTCGCAGCCACGCCATCGCCTGCTGATTGCCAGGCATACGCAAAACGTGTCGAAATGGATGCAGGCAGTACGGCTGGCGGTGCAGGGCGTGGTGCACTCAGGGGCGCAGCATTTGGCGCAATTGTTGGCGGCGACAGTAAATCAACAGGAAGAGGTGCAGCGCTGGGAATGGTTGTCGGTGGTGCACGTAGTAGTTCTGCACAAAGCAGTGCCTACAAGAATGCCTATGATAGTTGCATGGCAGGTCGAGTTCAGTTTTGAAATTAAATTGAGTTATGACGAATTTATCAGGAATATATTGAGGAGAAGCATATGAATAAAGGGAAAACAGTAGTTGCAGCTGCGGCAATTTCACTGTCACTGGTCAGTTTTTCTGGCATAGTTGCTGCGCAGGAAGAGACAGCAGACAAGAACATGAATGATTACAGCTGCAAGGATGTTATGTCTTTTACTGTCGATAACCGCGAAATTGCTATTGCCTTTCTGCATGGCTACTTCTTGGGTAAGCAGGCAACAACAGAGTTTAATACTGACGTACTCTCAAAAAGAGCAGATCAGTTTGTCGATTACTGCCTGGATAACCCAACAGCAAAAGCCCTCGACAGTATGGCCCGGTTCTCTAAATGACAGTTGCTGTCAGACTGACTGTTGTATAGACAAACGGTTATTATAAATTTAAAGAGGTTACTACAATGAAACATCTAACAAGTTACCGCCAGCTGTTGGCGACATTCGTTGTTGCTGCATCGCTGGTATTTTCACAGGGTGCTGTTATGGCAGCCTCAGCTCAGGAGCTTGATCAGCAGGCTGATATGGCGCTGGAAAAGCTGTACAGGACTACCCCTGTCGCTAAAAAGCTGGCAGCGGAAGCTAACGGCATTCTGATTTTCCCTTCAATTCTCAAGGCGGGGTTATTGGTTGGTGGTCAGCACGGCGAGGGCGTTTTGCGCGTGAATGGCAAAACTACGGGTTACTATAGTTCTTCAGCCGTATCATACGGTCTTCAGGCTGGCGCGCAGACATTCGGTTATGCGATGTTCATGATGACACCAGAAGCACTCAAATATCTTGATAGCAGTGATGGTTGGGAAGTTGGCGTAGGTCCAACCATTGTTGTTGTTGATGATGGTGCCGCACAAACCCTGACTACGACAACGGCTAAGGATGATATCTATGCATTCGTCTTCGGCCAGAGTGGCCTGATGGCAGGCATCGGTCTGCAAGGATCCAAGATCAACAAAATCGATCCTGACAAGTAATTATTTGAAAGAAGCAATGATCCCGGTCTATTGCCGGGATCATTATTAAAATACCGCTGGTTCCAGTTCATGATGCCAGCAAAAAAATCCACAGCTGTATCCCCTGAATTATGAAAGCGATCAAGTACACGTTGATTCTGATAGCTGCGATGGTAATTATTGGTATTGCCGGTACGGCTTACCTGGTTACATACCTGGGCGAAAATAAAGATTTGCTTGCGCGTGCCGCCAGCCAAGCTATTGGCCGGGCAGTATACATTGATCAGGGTGTTTCACTGAACTGGTCCATGACACCTTCAATTGCAGTTGAAGGGTTTCGAATGAGTAATCCCGAATGGCTTGGCGAGGAAGATTTTGTACGTGCGGAACGAGCAGAACTAGAGTTTGATGTGTTTGCATTGCTTGACCGACGCCTGGCGATCAGACAAGTGACATTACACAACACAGATGTTCTGCTGCAGTCCACAGAAGATGGTAACCGTAACTGGCTTTTTGATGGCGAGGCATCCGGCAGCTTTACCTGGGGCGTTGATAAGTTCAAGGCAGAACAACTACGCGTTCACTATCTTCCTGCCAAAGGCCAGGCATATGATATCGCGATAACTGAGCTTGAAGTGCTGGGCGCAGGTGGTAATCAACTTTCGATTGATGTCCGCTTTATCTATGATGACTTGCAAGTTGCACTAGCGATGAAATCCACCCCCTCGCTGCATGCCGGGCAGTCTTTGGAATTTACCGCTATAAAGGCGAAAGTTGGTGACCATGATTTTAGCGGTTCAATGCGTATACCCATTGATACTTTGGGGCCTGTTGATTTAAACCTGACCATGCGGGAACTGGATCTGACACCTGTTGTTTATGAAGGAAAGGCAGTTGGCAATGAGGGTGAAGGGCTACTGAATAAACAGTGGCCGCTGGATTTTTTACCTGACCTGGATATAGATTTCAAACTGGCTATTGAAAAAATCCTTACCGGTGATGTTATTTTTAAACATATCAATCTTGACGGCAGACTGGCAGGCAGAAACCTCAAGCTGGAGATGTCGAACCGTGCTGGAAACCTGGCGACCACAATCAATCTCAAGCCACAGGGCAGGCAATGGCAGCTTCATCTTGTCAATAAAAGCAAGCTGGAGCTGGGTTCGTTATTTGAGGCGAAGGAGTTAAAAGAGAGTCGCTCCCAGGCATTGATGACGTTGAATGTTGACTTAAGCGGTGCAGGTCAATCCCTGTCAGCCATGTTGACATCTGCCAACGGAGTTATAGATGTTGTTGTTGGCAAGGGGTATATGAGCGAGGCTCTTTCTGACCATCTGCCATTGGGTAATGTGATTCTCTCTGTTTTGAATAACATCGGTTCAAGTGAAGCGGGCAAACGGGCAAAGCTGGAATGCGCAGTACTGCATCTGGATGTAAAGGATGGTGTCGGAGCCAGCAATCAGGCACTTGCGCTGCAAACAGAAAAATTTAATGTACTAGGTGACGGTACTTTAAAACTGGACAACGGTGAGATAGACCT
>JARFQE010000027.1 GCA_029287915.1 Arenicellales bacterium | reverse complement strand
TTTTCCGACAATGTCATGGCACGACCTAACTGTTGTTTAACAGCTGCTATACGCTCGGGCAGCCTGGCATAGTGTTGCTTGATCATGCCGACGGCATCAGCGGGGGTTTTTTCCATTACCTGATCTCCTGAAACCCGTTTTATTATTTACTTTAATACGCGAGGTTTTAGTTTGAATAAAATTGACAGCTATGATGGCTATCCCCTGACCTTGTTGTCTCTTGTTGTATAAAGAAACAACCAGGAACAAGAATAAACTGGAGCCCGCAACCCGGATCGAACGGGTGACCTGCTGATTACAAATCAGCTGCTCTGCCAGCTGAGCTATGCGGGCTAATAGCGTAAAACACACGTAAACATTGACCACTGTTCACGTTTGCGCGGGATTATATATGAGAGCGTCTGAGACTGAAAGTGTAAAAAAATGAGCCTTTTTGAGTAAATTGACGAGATAGAAAATACCTCACTGGTGTAAACCCCAGCTAAGGTATATCACGTCGATGGTTATACAGATCTAGCAACTATTCTGTCTGCGTGGCTAGCCATGTATAGCTGTAACGACTATTTCTTAACAGGTTACCGATTTATTTATTGTCAGCAATTACACCGATTTACCTGGAAACTCTGTTCAGCAGAATGTATTACTCCGTAGCGCTGCTGGGACATGTTTTGATGGTTTTGCTAATGCCTGGCGGTATCGGCATGGCATCTTTGCCTGTTAATTTTTTAATGGCATCTATGTCAGAGACAATTAGCCAGTAATATGTTGTGTACTCCAGCCTCTGTTTTGACTCTATTCCCTGTACAGTAAAATTTTTCATGAACTCACTGGCACTACGTTTATTTGAAAAAAAGCCCAGCGATATATATCGCCTGTTGTGTCCCTCATTCATCAGGTAAAGGTCCTTAACCCCCTGCTTCTCGAGGCGACGTTTGGCTCGAGACACTTCTACTTCTGTGCTGAATGGCCCCTGATAGACACGATATCCGAGTAGACGCCCCTGTGGGTCTTTACTTTCTGAAAAATTAACTTTCATATCCTGTAACTGGCGACCTGCACGATCTCTATCCAATATCGTTAAATAAGGGCCTATCATCATACACTGGCCTGCTATCACATCAGTCGACTCGTCGCCTGCTTCTGTTGATGAATGAGAAGCTTTATCCAAACTGGTTTCAGCTACTGCAGTGCCTGTTCTGGCGTCATCAATCGGCCCTGGAACTACCTGGCCACTCTGCAGCGCGGCCTGCTCATCATTACTGGAAATGACTTCACCAGTTGCCTCAACAGTTACCTTCGCTAAAGAACGCGACTGTTCAGGTGGCAGCAACTCCATCAGTTCGGGGTGAAACTCTGCCGCCGGTGCATGCTTATCATTGACAAATTCACGCTGCCCCATGTTCCATAGCAGCAGAGCTACATTCACGAGCAACAGTGTTCCTAGCAGGGCTTTCATTGATACATGATCCAAAAGACTATTCAATCGCCGAGTCTAACCGGAGAAATACCTTGCTGTCGACTTGCCTGGTGATATGAATGATAATCCAGCATCAAATCATTCCTGATGATATTTGATTTCCCAGACACCGTGATTTTCAACAGCACCAGACAATTTAAGACTTTGCTTATCAGATTCCTGCTGACAGGCCTGCTACTTCAATTATCGAATGGTTATGCTGCACAGACTAACGCAGACAAAACAATCACTGAAACAGGTGCAAAAAGTTACGAAACCGTGCTTGGCAGAGTGATCCAGGTCTACCCAAATCTACAATCAGCAATATTACAGGTAGAACGGAGCAACCTGGAACTCGATCGCATCTATGCAACATTGGGATGGAAAGCATCGGCTGACACCATTATATCGCATGACCTCGGTGGTTTTGGAACGCCTGCGGACGTCATTACAGCCCGTGGACTATTGACGCGTAAACTTGAGTCTGGAGACAGTATCACACTGGATGCCTCCTATGTTCGCACAGATAATGAACTGGTGTTTATCAATACATTGCCGAACCCGTCCAATGACTCTGCAGTCAATCTCTCCTATCGCAGACCACTGCAGAAAGGGGCAGGCAACATCGAATACCAGTCTTCTCAGGAGGCTGCGAAGGCACAGATTAAATCAAGCAAGGCGGAAGAATATGAGCTCAGAGACCAGCTTGCCAAACAGGTCGCTAACCTCTATTTTGGACTGGCAACAATCGAAGTGAACCTGGCCAACACAAAAGAAGGAATCGATCGGTTACGGCGGCTGTATGAATATGTTACTCGAAATAAAAAACTTGGCATCAGTGAAGAAAAAGATATTCTACAGAGCCAGGCCCGCCTTGATAGAAAGCTCGCTGAACTGACCGCCCTGGTAACCGCAAAAAATCAGCAGCTATACAATCTCAATCGGCTGATGAATTT
Source organism: Arenicellales bacterium (assembly GCA_029287915.1). Classification (GTDB taxonomy): domain Bacteria; phylum Pseudomonadota; class Gammaproteobacteria; order BMS3Bbin11; family BMS3Bbin11; genus BMS3Bbin11. The sequence goes on along the minus strand of JARFQE010000027.1, from coordinate 103 downwards.
ACCTGCATCGACACGCTTCACAACCAGTCTGGATTATTCACAGCAGGAGTTACCACCCCGCAGCGTACTGCATGATGAGGTATTCAGCTACAGCCCTGCGCTG
>JARFQE010000012.1 GCA_029287915.1 Arenicellales bacterium | reverse complement strand
CGATACTGTTTTGTAGTAAACGACTGACCAAACAGCAGTGCAGTGTGAATCAACAGGCGTTCCACTGAACTTAGTTGTTTGCGCTCTGCCAGCACCTGCCTGGCCATTTCCGGTTCGTCGGTGATGATGCCATCGACACCGAGTGACATCATGCGGGACATCGATATCGGGTCGTTGACGGTCCAGACAAATACCTGCTTGCCCACTTCGTGTGCACGCCTGACAAGACCTGCCGATGCCATGCCCATGGCGACAGCGAGGAAATCGGCATCGAGACTGGTCAGGTCTCCAATTGCTGTCGCTGACAGCAGACCGATGTTCCAGCTCGGACGCAGCACTCGAACCTTTTTTAACGCGTCGTACTTGAGCGACATTATTGCTGTTTCATTGACCATGCCTGCATCTTCAACAATATCCACGACGCGCTGTTCCAGCCTTTCGTCATGGCCATAATATTTGAGCTCGATGACTACATTCGCTTTACCGCGCGCGACCTCAAGCACCTGTTTCAGGGTAGGGACTCGCTGCTGAGAAAACGATGTATCAAACCAGCTGCCGATGTCGATATTACCCATCTGTGCCAATGTGGCATTCCAGATCTTTAACTGCTTGCCGGCAAGTTTCATGAAGTCACTGTCATGGATGACCACGACTTCTCCATCGGCTGTCTCCTGCACATCGATCTCGACCCAGTCTGTTTTGTCTTCAATAGCCTGCTTAATGGCAGCGATTGTGTTCTCGGGTGCCTTGCCTGCCGCACCACGATGAGCAACAATCGTTATGTCATCAGTTGTCCTGATGCCCTTCAATAGCCAGGCACCGGTTATCCCGGCTATGGCAACGCCTGCAAGCATGACAACGGCAAGTTTTGCAGGCGTGAGCTGAAAAGCCTTTGATCCGGTTTCCCTGTTGTAACCCTCAAATGATGTTGCATCAAGTTCAGGGCCTAGCTGTTGATAGAATCCCATCACCAGGAAGGCGAAGCTGCCGGAGGTAAACGTGGTCAGCAGAAAGTTTCCCAGCATCCACAGTACGGACAGCCCACCAAGCAATATCACGAGGATACTTATCGATTCACTGACGAAAGGAACAGTCCATGAACCTATAAGATGTATCGCCCCTAGCACGATGGTGCCGAGCACGATGGCAGCAATGGCCCAGCATGCCAGTACCTTGAAGACCAGCTTGCGGTTACCTTTTGTTACTCTAACACTCTCTTCAAATGATGCGGCAGGTGATACATTGCCAAACAATACCAGCGGCAGCGCCAGTGACCAGCTGAGCAGTTTACGAACGAGCAAAACTAGCATTACAGCCAGCACGATTCCGATCAGGACCACTGCAGTCAAAAACTCTGGCGGCTTTGTCGTCAGGTAGAAATTGATGTCATAGTCGGTGATCAGCAACAGGGCTAGCGCTGCAGCGATCACGAGAAAGGGCAGGGTAAGCAACAGCACACGTACTACCAGTCTTACGGTAAACAGGAAGATCCTGTGTATATTTGCTGCCGTAAATAGCAAGGCATCAATGGTGTCGATGCGCTGATCCTGCATTACACCAATGGCTATGCGCATCAGCGCGGCCTGCTCAAAGGCCAGGATGCCTATCAGCAGGGCAGCGAAAACTATCAGCGCGACCATGCCAAACGGTGACAGCAGGAAATAGGCAATGTCCTGATCAGCCAGCGCCGACTCACCCGACAGACCCAGTAGAAGCCTGCCAGTAAAACCTATTAAAGGTGTAAAAAGTACAAAACCAAGTGCCGTATAAGCGACATGGATTGTTAGTACCTGCTGCCATGACTTACGCAGGTATTGAAGGCAGGTATCCCAGCAGGTGATAATGTTTTTCATTTTTTATTGTTTCAATATCAACTTTCTTCTGGCGGCAAACTTTCATACTCCCTGGAACAAACGATATTGAGATCATGTTTAGTATCTTCCGGGAACGACTGCGCAATCACCCATACCTGCCGGATTTCCTCACTGAGTTCAGGAAGAATGGCCATGGCATTGCGAGTCCGTGCATCATCAAAAAAGGCGAAGGGTTCATCAAGGAAGATAAACTGTTTACCGCCACCGGTAGTGTTAACCAGTTCCTGTGACAAAGCCAGGCGTACTGCCAGCATGATCTGGCGCTGAGTGCCGCTGGAAATTTCATCCAGGTCCATATAATCACGCTTGAGGCTTGAGAATGCGCTTACGTTGAGATCATTATCGATATGCAGGTGCTCATAGCGGCCCTCGGTGAACAGGGGTAGTGTGCCACTGGCCAGTTCGCGCAGGTCTTTGTTAAAACGTTGTGAGAAATGTTGACTGGCAGTGTCGATCAGCTCGTCTGCCATTTCCCGCACCCGGATCCGGTGCTGATGCTCATCCATTTTCTCCTGCAGGTCACCAAGCATATTGTCTAATGATTCTGCTTTATCACGCCTGTTTTGTTCCTGACTTATTAAAAATTCAATAGATCCCTGTGAATCCTGTTGAGTTATTTTTTTATCCTCAATAAGAACTTGTCTTTCTTCGACCAGTTTATTTGTGCGATCCATATCAAGCTTGCAGCGACGGATTGCTGATAGATCAGATGAAATAAGTTCCATGGCGCTGGTATTGCCAACAGGTGATTCATCGCCTGGAACAATAGATTCAGGCTCGGCTTGTAATACTGCAGATTTAGTTACATCAGTTTCATCAGTTTCAAAAGTTTCAGAAGTTTCATCAGTTTCATTCGTATCATCAGTTTCATCAGATGATACGGTTGTAATTTCATCACCCAGGCCTGGTACTGGTTGCTGAGTAATCAGCAGCTGCTGCGCCAGTGCTTCACCATTGTCACGTAGAGCAGAGATCTTCTTTTTCATGGTGTGCGACAATAGCCAGAACAGCAGAAATATAATGGATAAGACACCGGTGGCAGGTGCTAACTTCGAAAGATAAAGTGCTGACTGCTCACTCCAGCCGGGGAGATATTGTTCTACTATGGCAGACAGTTGCTGGGTATATGTTGAGTCCGGCAGTTTATTAAATAGAAACCATGAAACACCTGTTGCCAGCGCTGCAAGCAGTGAAACTATTGCCAGCAAGCCGGAGATGATTTTCATTGTAGAAGCTGAGCGAATCTGGCTGCTGGCTAACGCATAGTCACTCGCTGCATTAGCCAGACCTTCATCACATTGTTGCAGTGTTTCACCCGCCTGCCTGATAATTTCATGCTGTGACTCAAGTTCTTTAAGCCTGTCAGGATCAATTTCCAGCGCTTGTAGATCTTCCTCAACATTTTCAATTTGTTCAGCAAGCGCGGGCATCCTGCTTTTTTCATACTTGACTTCAAACTCCAGTTCATCTGCGACACTTTCCAGTGCAGCTATACCGGCCATGGTTTTGATAGCATGACTGTGAGGGTGGGGCGTTGTGATTTCTCTCTGCGCAAGATAGAACGATTCGACGAACTCATCAAACTGGTATCCCAGCAGATCATAAAGTGCCTCGTTGACCGCACTGAGGCCTTTTGCAACGGGTGTTTCTTCTTCACCAGCCAGGTAGAGGCGCGCACCGTGATTGCCTTCATTATCAAGGAAGCGGGCAATTTCATAATCCAGACCTGAGACAGAGAAGCCAAGACGAACACTGCAACGTTCCTCACCCCAGCGAATAACCCGGCGTATTTCATCTTTAGCGAGAGAAAATGTCCGTCCAAAAAGTGCAAAACAGACCGTTTCACCTATGGTACTTTTTCCAGACTCATTCTGTCCGCTAATGGTGATCAAGCCTGCACGAGGAATATTATCGAGTTGTAGCTGCTTGTACTTAAGAACGTTTTCTGCAGATATATGTGTGATAATCATGCTATGTCCTGCTCCGTTCGGTCACTCAGCTTACGCAGTACGATATTCATGGCCTCCAGGTAAGCATCTTCGTCGAAGGGTTCATCAGAGTTTCTACGGCGTTCGAATTCTGCATCACAGAAGTCGGCAAAGTCACGGGCAGGTCCGTGAAGGTCTGAACGGCCTAGAGGTTTGTCATCATGTGGCATGGTATATATTCCTGATTATCATTGTTGTGGCACTATTTTTATATAGTACCTTTATATACCACAAATCACATACTGGCAGTATTTCCTTGAATCCTGAATGGGTTCGATTCCACAGGGATTTCAGGCTACGCGGTCATCTGCCACGCGGTAGACCGGGTCTTCCATCATGTTGACCTCGACGAGATCACCGGCTTTCACCAGCAGATTCTGGCATTCCTGGTTCAGGTGACGTATATGAAGGGTTTTCTGTGTACGAAGGTAACGTTCCGCGAGGCTGTCGATGGCTTCCAGGCCCGAATGGTCATAAACACGGGCATCGGCAAAATCAACAATCACCTCATGTGGGTCATTTTTGGGATCAAACAGGTCGGCAAATGTTTGCACAGACCCGAAAAACAGCGGCCCGCTCAGTTGGTAATACTTGATTCCGTACTTGTCGATATGAGTGTCCGCATGTATATGCTTGGCATGTTTCCATGCGAACACCAGCGCGGAAACTATGACACCCACAATGACGGCAATTGCCAGGTCGGTCAGCACAGTGATGACTGCAACCAGGATACCGACAAAGGTGTCAGCGACAGGGATTCGCCCAAGCAGTCTAAAACTGGCCCATTCGAATGTTCCCAGTACAACAATGAACATCACACCAACCAGAGCAGCTATCGGAATCATTTCAATCAATCCTGATGCAAATAAAATGAAACCCAGCAGGAAGAGCGCGGCAGATATGCCTGACAGTCGGCCCCGTCCACCAGAATTGATGTTGATCAGGCTCTGGCCAATCATTGCGCAGCCGCCCATACCGCCAAACAGGCCGTTGACCGTATTCCCAACACCCTGACCTATGCATTCTTTATTACCTCGTCCACGAGTCTCTGTCAGCTCGTCGATCAGGCTCATGGTCAGAAGCGATTCAATCAGGCCGACACCGGCAAGAATGAAAGAGTAGGGCAAAATGATCTGCAGTGTCTCCAGGCTAAACGGGACCATAGGGAGATGGAAAGAAGGTAACCCGCCTGCAATTGTTGCTGCCGGGTCACCGGATAGATCGCGTAATACATCCTGTACTGAACGTGCATCAAGGCCAAACACGATAACGAGTAGTGTGACGCTGACGATAGCGACCAGTGATGCAGGTATTGCGGTGGTAAGTTTTGGCAGGAAATGAATGATTGCCATGGTCAGGACAACGAGACCAAGCATAGTCCATAAAGGTGCGCCTGAAACCCATACCATCATGCCCGAATCATCGGCAACCTGGAACTGCTTTAGCTGCGCCAGGAAAATAACAATGGCCAGGCCATTTACAAATCCCAGCATCACGGGATAGGGCACCATGCGGATAAACTTTCCGAGGCGAAGAATGCCCGCTGTTATCTGGATCAGACCTGCCAGTAATACTGAAGCGAACAGGTATTCAATGCCGTGTTCCGCTACCAGTGCGACCATGACCACTGCCATAGCGCCTGTCGCACCGGAAATCATACCCGGCCTGCCGCCGATAACAGCCGTAATCATGCCCATCATGAATGCTGCATAAAGGCCAACTAATGGTTCAACACCGGCTACAAATGCGAAGGCAACGGCTTCGGGCACCAGGGCAAGGGCAACCGTCAGACCTGAGAGCACATCATTCCTGATGCATGTTTTACCGGGACAGGTCAGTTGGAACATTGGTTACCTCGCTCTAGCGTCAGCAAAAGCAGGGCATTATATCAGTAATTAATAATATACTTAACTAATATAAGGTAATTGATGATCAATCCGATCTCTTAATTTGATAGCAGCCTGATATCACTGACCAGTGCTTCGATAGCATTCTGGGAAAGGATTCCTTGCCATAGCGGCCGTGGCATAACTGGCAGTAGAAAATATAAAGTCTTCTGCCTTTATAAGCGAGTGGGGATTGGCAGATACGTCGGGTATACAAACCGTGAACAGTGCAACCAGTGCTATAGCATGGATGATGAAATTTTCATAGATATGATTCTCATCGATATTTATGGACCCGATCAGGTACTAACTGTGGAAACCTGTACAGAATATATGTCTTCTTATTGGATTACATAAACTGGTTCGCTGTCTCCAGTGCACTGATAATTTCTTCATCCGTGTTATAGATATGCGGTGAAAACCGTATACCACCGCCTCGTTCGGCGCACATGATATTCTGCTTACGTAAATGCAGGAAGAGGGCGGATAAATCACAATTATTGTGTCTAAAAGTGACTATTCCTGACATTTTAGAAGCAGAATCACTGTAAATTGCTTCAAGATTGTTACTTTTAGCGATATATTCGTGCATCAGATTAGTGTGGTGAAGGACTCGATCTTCGATGGTCTCAATCCCGATATCATTGATCAGGGATAACGAGGCAGCAAAGGCCTGTATTCCCAAAATATTAGGAGTTCCACTTTCAAATCGTCGCGCACTCGCTGCAGGCTGCCAGTCTTTATCATGAAAATCCCCATAATTTTCAACCATATGCCAGCCATATTGAAATAACTTTATCATGCGCAGCCATTTTTTTCGGCAGTAAAAAAGCGCTATTCCTTCTGGGCCCAGAAGCCATTTATGGCTATCTGCCATCATGAAATCGATATTTGCCTTTTCAACATCTACCGGAGCGACACCCAGCATCTGGATAGCATCGACACAGAAGCCAATATCTCGTTCCCGACAGGCCTTTCCAAGAATTTCGAGGTCCAGACGAAGGCCGCTGGCGTACTGCACAGCACTAATTGCCAGCAAGCGAGTAGAATCATCCATTTCATCGATCAAGGCCTGCTCGGGGCTTTTTCCTGCCTGCCTGAGGGTAACTTCCTTGAATTGAACACCACGGTCGGCCAGTGCCTGCCACGGTATACGGTTAGACGGGAATTCCTCGTCGCTGCTCAGCACGGTGTCACCAGGTTGCCACGGGAAGCCCATGGCGACTATGGAAATGCCTTCCGAGGTGTTTTTCAGCAGGGCAATCTCGTCAGCAGAGGCATTGATAAACTGAGCGAGGTCAGCATGGAGCTGATCGGCATGTTGTGACCAGTGCTGGTAGTTTTTTGTCCCGAAATGCACGTATTCATCAACGAATGCCTTGACAGCTTCGCCAGAGCGTAAAGGCAATGGTGCTACCGCTGCATGGTTGAGATAGATAAGGTTCTTCCGTACCGGGAATTCTTCAGCGAGTAGTTTATCGATTTCTTCTTCTATCACTTTATTTTTTTCATCGCTTATTCGTAATTTATTTACGCAACATTATTACACAGGTAGATGCAAATTCACTTCCAATGTATCTGAATCGAAGTTTTGCATGAGATGAATTTAACCTGTAGTACGGGAGGAGAAAACATGACTAAACGGGCTGATGTAAATTAGAAGACACCTTATCAGCGATTAATAATAGTGCGTATAATGTATATTATGTTAAATCATTCATTATTCATTTATTCCTCGATACAGGGCCATTGATCATTGCCTTATTGACTACTCCCGCCCTGCTTTATTAAAGTTTGCGGCAGCACAAGTTCACTGCAGTAAACATGCAGAACATAAAGTTCTTCTACGTAATATAAAAAAGACATCGTATAAAGCAGCCTGGCAGTCTATCTGTCATCAGCAATAGGAAATGGCAAACTCAGGCTACAGATGCCCGTGTCATTAACCACCGAACAGTGCCGTCGAAAGCCGGTGAAGATGAATTCTTTCAAAATGATTTATTTCAGCAGCAATGAATACCTAGCATTAGAAAACATTGAGTCTGCAACCCCATCATATCTTCTGGAAATGACAGGTCTGTCATCTGCCCTGCTCTACAGAATAATTTAATTTGGAGTCTTACAACGGTATGGCTCATTCGATATGCTAACGAGTGGGATTGGTAATTGTGCAAAGACAGCTCGTTAAAATGCATTCACATTCAGAAGTATTCATGTGGGAAGCAAACCTGGGCAGTGTTGAACCAACAGTCATTGTCATGATCCAAAAAACATAGTGCCGTTATATAGACAGCCTGTTGTTATCCATATCGGCCGACACGAACAGATATGACCCGACAAGAGATAGAAGATATGAATATGTTCAAAAGCATTAATCCAGCAACAGGAAACCTCGTTGCCGAGTACCCGGAAATGTCCCCTGACACAGTGCAGGACATTCTGCAACAGACTTATCAGGCGCAACAGAAATGGCGCAATATTCCCATCAGGGAGCGCGCAAAGATGATGCTGAAGGCCAGTGATTTGTTACTCGCCAATAAACAGCAATATGCCAGAATGATGACCGATGAGATGGGTAAAATTGCATTACAGGGAATTGCGGAGATTGAAAAGTGTGCCTGGGTCTGCCGCTTCTATGCGGAACAGGCAGAGCAGTTTCTTGCCCCTGAAGACATTGAAACCGACGCACATCATAGTTTTATCACCTATAACCCGCTAGGTGTGGTGCTGGCAATTATGCCCTGGAACTTCCCGTTCTGGCAGGTATTCCGGTTTGCCGCGCCTGGCCTGATGGCAGGCAATGGCTGCCTGTTGAAACACGCTCCCAATGTATTCGGCTGTGCGTTGATGATCGAATCATTATTTCGCCAGGCAGGCTTTCCGGAGCACCTGTTTCGTTCCCTGCTGATCGATATACCGGAGACGACAAATGTCCTGCACGATCCGCGTGTTGCAGCTGTAACCATCACTTCAAGTGTCAATGCCGGACGTGCCGTTGCCGCCGAGGCCGGCAAGGTCCTGAAGAAATGTGTACTGGAACTGGGGGGTTCTGATCCCTTTATCGTATTGGAAGATGCAGATATTGATAAGGCCGTAGAGGTCGGCATCGTAGGACGTTTCCAGAACAGCGGACAGAGCTGCATTGCTGCAAAACGCTTTATTGTTGTTGATGCCGTCTATGAAGAATTTAAGCAAAAGTTTGTAGCTGCGGTGAGCGAACTAAAGATGGGTGACCCGACTGAGGACGATGTCTATATTGGTCCGCAGGCACGTATAGATCTGCGTGATGGGCTGGCCGATCAGGTGCAGCGTACAGTAGATGCTGGTGCCAGTGTGCTTATCGGTGGTGAAGTGCCTGAAGGAGATGGCGCCTTTTACCCGGCAACTGTGCTGGCCGATGTAAAGCCCGGCATGGCGGCCTGGTCAGAAGAATTATTCGGACCCGTCGCTACATTGATCCATGTTCAGGATGAGGCCGAGGCCATAGAAGTAGCCAATGGAACGGACTTTGGCCTTAGCGGCTCGGTCTGGACCCGGGATTTGACACGTGGTGAGCGCATTGCCGCCAATCAGATAGAGGCTGGAGCAGCCTTTGTCAACGAGATGTCCAAATCTGACCCGCGCATGCCTTTTGGCGGTATTCGGCTATCGGGCTATGGTCGTGAATTGTCGATTTTCGGCATACGCGAGTTTGTCAATATCCATTCCGTCTGGGTCTGCAGGCCCTAGCAGCAGGTAAAAACAGGCTATTCCGTGTGCATACCTGCCCTGAGGAAAAACACAAATGGCGACTGCCGCAGGTGGTGCTTGCTAATACTAATAATGAGCATCCGCATCGCATAGACGACTGTTGTTAGTGCTAAAAAGAACGCCGAACATCCAACGGTTTTACTTATGGTTAAGTTAATGGATAGCAAAAATAAGTGAAATAACATTATCATAGGAATGCAAATTGAGTTATTTCTTCACAAATTAGTAAAAAAGCATTGAATTTAATGAGTCAACACACGAAAAATTTGGACCCCAGATGGGGTATATCCTCACCCCATCATGATCCGTATGTACTGGCCAATTTTCAGGCCCGCGAAAGTGATGTGCTGATCACTACCGCACCGAAGGCTGGAACCACATGGATGCAGCAAATCCTGCACCAGCTGCGAACGGGTGGTGATGAGTCTTTCTCTTCAATCGACGACGTTGTACCGTGGTTAGAACGACAGCGCGCGGATAAAAGTTTGCAGCAGGTGCTGGATTACTACGAAGCAATACCCGATCCCCGTGTTTTCAAAACCCACTGCACTGCTGAGCAGACCCCCGGTATTGGAATAGCTAATATTATCCTGACATCACGCGATCCACGTGACTGCTGTGTCAGTTTTTATCACCACCTGCAAAATATGACTGATGAAGCCCGTCAACAGGCAAATATGACTGCGCCGAAGACTTTTAATGAGCATATTGATCGATGGCTGGAATTTGCCGCATGGTATCGCAACATAAAGAGCTGGTGGCCCTATCACGATCACCCGAAGGTACTGTGGCTGCGTTACCAGGACATGAAATCTGACCTTGCTGCCAATATTGACCGTATTGTCGAATTTCTGCACTGGGATGTTTCACCTGAGCAGAGAGAGCGAGCTATTGAGTACAGTTCGTTTCAATGGATGAAAGCCCATGATGAGAAATTCTCCAGCCAGGGAGACACAGATAAGCCATTGTTTAAGGCCGGACAATTTATTCGCCAGGGAAAGGTTGGTAAACATCGCGAAATAATGACACCAGAACAGGAACAACGGATTCTTGATAAGGCGCGTGAGATGTTGGAACCGCAATGCCTGAAATTTCTTGAACTGGAGACTGGTTGAGAGTTTGTTATCTCGATTGCCTGCAACCTGCAATTAGTGCGGATAGCAGGTCTTCTCTCTATAGTCGGCTTTAACATGCTGTCTGTTAGATTAATCAGCTGATAGAGGTTTTTTGATAACAGTAACTAGATGGTACAGTAGGCAACATGATGTTCGGTAACCCGTCGTTAATGACACGCATAGCAATTGGCAAGCTAATAGGCTTCGTATTTGGTCTGACTGGTTTTATACTATTGCCGTTTTTCCTGCCTGATGCCGGATGGCTGCTGCGCTGGGGTATCCTGTTCTGGTATACGACTGTCGGCGCCATCATTGGCGTCTTTGGCGTTTTCACCTATCACCCTGTTTTGAAGCTTCCCTTCCCCTGGTGGTTTCGATCGACGGTTCTCGGTGCGTGGATGAACTTTGTCCTGACGTTCTTTGCCTATGATGACATGCAGGCAATGATGCACGCTGTTTTCGGACCTGATGGTTCTCTCAGTTCACCGTTCTGGTTCGTGCTCGAAGGTGCGATTATTGGTTTTATTATCGGCTTTTTCGCTACACGATTCGGAGGCGAAGGGGCGCACACTGTGGGTAAGTGAATAACAGCATAAAACGGCAGTTTCGATAAACCGGGCACGACGCACTAATTAATTCATGTGTAGCGGACAGCCCTATTTATTCTGGATATGTCAGATTTTGATTCAAAATGAATCAATATGAATTTATCGACAAGCCGTTAAAGATGATTTTTACTACTAATTTTTAACCTTGCAATTTTCTAGCAGTAGCGAAGCAATCATCGCGCCAGGAACAATTCAATTGATCACAGTTTCCAGTCAATGGTGTAGCAAAACAGTTAAAATTACCTTCAGATAATTGAATAGCCTTAATCAAATTCATCTTGCTCATACGCGATGTCTTGATGGAGTATCGCTTAGCGATTCCACGAATATCCTGCATGTTCATCTGATTTCTCTCCCTGTTTATATTAATGTGTTCCTGCTAATGATATTGATATAGAAGCAAAAAATGCGCCAGACCAAAATATCTGTAGATTCTTCCAATAGATTAGATACTTAGGTAAGGACTTCAAGAAATACACTGGCGCAGCTCGCGGCATCAAATGCACATAACAGTGCATTGTGCACCAGGTTTGGTCGCCTATTATCTTAATATAATGATTTTTCGACCTTCCCTGCACTTTCCATGATTTCAATCTACAATTGCCAGGCTTGAAATGAAACCATATTCGATGATTGTGGTCTTAAGCAGATATCAGAACACTATTGACCTGTGGGACATTGAAATGAGACTAGCAAGGGCCTTCGGCTATCAGACACTTTTTTTTATATTCATCATATTGGTTTCAGTATCCAGCATGGCTTTTGCTGGAGATCCGCAATCAAAACCTGCAAAATCTGAGAGCGCTATCTTTGCCGGAGGTTGTTTCTGGTGTATGGAGCCTCCTTTCGACAAACTCGATGGAGTGGTTTCAACAACATCCGGTTATATCGGCGGACATCAGAAAGATCCGACATACAAACAGGTCTCCGCTGGTGTCACCGGTCACACTGAAGCTGTAGAGATAGTCTTTGACCCGGATAAGGTAAGTTACGAAAAACTGCTCGAAGTGTTCTGGCTGAATATCGACCCACTGAATGCTCGTGGCCAGTTCTGTGATTTTGGCACACAATATCGTACCGGTATCTTCTATCTAGATGATGAACAGCGAAAATACGCCGAAAAATCTCGTGAAAAGGTCATAGAAAAACTGGGTAAACCTGTGGTGACAGAAATCACTGCTGCAACTAAATTTTACCCTGCTGAGGATTACCATCAGAACTATTACCAGGTCAATCCTGTTCGCTACAACTACTACAGATGGAGTTGTGGACGTGACCGACGCCTGAAAGAGCTCTGGGGTGAACGGGCTGGTGGACACTAAACTCTATCCCGGAATATTGATAATGGAATTACATGAAACTGCGACGGGTTCGCACAGCTAGGATTCATCGACCTTCACACTATTTATTCAAATTTTACTAACCTGTAAAAGTACTATGGGCAGATATTATTGATGTAGTAGAGTCCGGAAAATAATTGCTACAATCAGGAGGTGAAAAAACACATTTTCGATATCAGCGATTCTAGAGAATATCATATGCTTATGATTTCCCAGCACAGCTAATCACCGAGATTAACGATATAACAAAGCAGTCCGTATGACGTGGTTATTACGTATAGTTGCCATCATATCGCTGACGCTGGCGATTCTTGTTGTCGCCTTCATTTTTGCCCTGCATACAGGTATCAGCATTTCGGACTCTTCTATTGCACCAATGCATTTCAGTGATGCGCGTCTACACTGGGACAATGGACTGAATCTGGAGGTTGATCACGTTTCGCTTGCTCAAGCACAAACAAATCAGCCCGACAATGAGTTTTCCTTAGATAATATAAAAAAAATACTGTATGCGTTGAATATCATCGATGACTGGTTTGCCACCATCGTCATCAGGGATCTTACCGCCGCAGACTTTACCGCTAGTCTGAATTATGATTCTGAAACAGGCGGGCACCTCGTTATTGAATCATCTGCTATATCAGTGCGTTCCCTGCTGTCCATAAATAATGGATTTCTTGATGCAGATATTGAACAGTTCAGTTCATCCAGATACAACAGCAAGGGCACTGGAATCATTCGCATTGATCCTGAAAAATTGCAACTGACGGCCAGTATAGATGCCACTATCGCAGATACCCTGCCAGTTAGTCTGAAAGTGAATGCCGACACACAGCAACTTTCATTTTCCGCAAAAGGCAAGGAATCAATTAGCAGTATAGCACCCATCGTAAAACAGTTTGACCCTGGTCCTGTCATTTCTCCGTGGATTGCCGAATACCTGAAGACCGGAACGGTATCACTGCAGTCAGTCAGTGGTTCAATCGAGTATGGCAATCCTGCTTCGATCCTGCATACGCTAAACGCAGTTGTCAAGGCGACAGCTGTCGAGTACCAGTTCAACCAGGAACTCGAACCTATCAAGGCAGACAGCGCAGATGTGATATTCAAAGAGGGCGTCCTGTTTATCCAGCCGCAGAAGGCCAGCTTCTACGGGCAGGACACCGGTAGAAGCAAACTGGATATCAACTTCTCGAACAAACCCTTTTTACTGACAGCAGACATCAACACTTCTGCGCAGGCTTCAGGTGGCATCCTTACCTTGCTCGATCATTACGGCATCCCCTTTCCCTTTGAACAGAAACAAGGAAAAACTGATACCGATTTGCAACTGGTCATCAATCTTTCCACGGCTAATGTCTCAGCACAGGGTACATTCAAATCTGTAAACAGCGTGTTCGAGTTTGAACAGAATCTGATAGACGTCGCAAGCCTTGATATTGAGCTAAAAAATGCCTCTACTATAGATATTCACAATCTTGTCATCCGCAAGGAAGATTCTTTCTCATCACAGGTAAGTGGTCAACTCGACCTCGCAGAGAAGCTGGGTGATCTGCAGATTTTAATCGATAGTGCCATATACAGGTCTGGCAGCACGACACTGCACCTGGCCAATACTGGAAATTCACCGATCAAACTGGAGTTTAGTATGCGTGCTGATGGTGACTCTATCAGAGTGAATGCGAGCACCTGGAAAGTCGGTGATAAGGAAATCAAAGTAACAGGCTTTGACGCCGAGATTGACCATCAAACATGGGCCGGTAGACTCCCTGCTACCCCTGTCATGTTAGCGCCCTGGCTGAAGGCTACTATTGCCGGTACTTTCAATCTTACAAAGTCATCGGCAAATCTCGATATCAGGCTCACTGATCTAGATTACAGGTCTATAACTTTGGCCCAGCCACAGTTGCTGGTAAATTGCGTTATCGATAATGACATCAAGCTGCTAACAAAAGCTGACACAATGTTAACTGTTGACAGCGATAGACTTAGGCTTTCTCCTGCACATGTGACGTTACGCGATAACTGGCTATATATTCAGAATAGTGGGATTGATGTAAATAAAAGTCTTTCTGCCGGCATTACCGGCCAGATTAATCTCAGTGATGGTACTGGCAGTCTGAAGCTGGGTAATATAAGGATAGTCGATGACGCAGGCTCCACTCTTTTCTTGGTCAGGCAACAAACAAAGGTGAACATATTAGACGGGAAAAATGCACAGCAATTTAATGTCCCTGCGCTCGGCATGCAGATCAATATCAAGAGCACAGGGGCCTGGATCCTGAAGCTCAATGACTTTGAAAAGCTGCATTCGCATTCGCCCTGGATGCAAAAATATAAACTGCATAAAGGGTGGCTGGCACTTTCCTCCGGCGACGGTTCACTGCCCTATTCCATCACTGGTGAACTGAATTATCCTGAAACATTGATCATAAAGGGCGACGCAGCTATACACGATTACCATTTCGATGGTTTATACGATGGTCAATCAACAAGCCTGAATATTAACAATGATAGTAAAGTGGCAATAACAGATACCGTAACCGTCGATACCAGTGATATCGGTTTTAACCTGCCTGCGATTCTCAGTATTGTTAATCATTCCAGCAGCAGGAAAAGGTCCACGGGTGTCAGAAAACCTGCCCTGTTTACCCTGAATGCAGCAAACAGCTTCATATATTTCAATGATGGGAGCCGCCTGCTGGCTGAGACACTTGATATATCCATCTCCGATAGCGAGATCAATGGAGATCTGAAATATGGCAACGGAATTGCCCGCCTCAATTTCGCTGATAATACACTGTCGGTTATCGGACAAGGCCTGGACCATCGGTTCATCAGTGCCCTGCAATCCAGAGCAGACTTTACAAAAGGCACAATGGAATTCAAAATATCAGGCAACCTGAATGACCTCAGCGGAGTTTTTCGGATTGAAGATTCAGTTCTTGTAAACTATAAGACGCTCAATAATATACTTGCTTTCGTGAACACCGTTCCTTCACTTCTGACATTCAAGGTGCCTGATTACAGCCAGAAAGGCCTGCCGGCGCAGGAAATTACCGGCGCTTTAGAATATCGGGACGGACTGATGACAATTAAATCCGCCAACATTGATTCTAATGAGCTGGACGTGAGCGGTGAAGGAATCGTGAACCTGAACGATAACAATATCGATATGACATTCAACCTGATTACCGGTGCGCACAAAAATGTCAGCCGAATTCCATTGATTGGATTTGTAATATCAGGAGCGGAAAAAAGGCCATCTGTTACCCTCACCGTCAAGGGTCACCTGGATAAACCTGATATTGAACATACTGCATTCAAAGAAGTTGCAACATATCCTTTCCAGGTGCTTAAAAGAACAGTGACTCTGCCCGGGCACCTGGTGGAGAACTTTCAGCAAAAGACAGATATAGAAGCTGTCGAGAAATCAGAAAGCCAGACAAAATGAAATATTCATATACTGATTCCACAACCCTATTGAATAGCTGTGGTTGCAAGTTGTGCTATTCAATTGAGCCGATATGAATTCAACGGGATCAACAATAGGTAAAACAATGGGCTGACATCATTGATCCATTACTGCTCGGAAATTAGCTGCTAGAATAAGGAAATGAAACGAAATCGCCCACGTTCAATATCAGTTATTGTTGCTGCTCTCAGTATCTCTGTTTTAACCAGTCATCAATTATTTGCAGGTGAATCAGTGATAAAATATGGCGAAGATCCTGCTACCGGATTGAAATCCTGGTTGTGGGACAATGATGGTTTTTACCTTGAATTGAAACAACGACTGCCCGATCAGACCAGGGCATATTTTGAGTCCAGGGGGTTTGACCAGGCGTCAACCGAGATTGCCGGCACCTCCTGCGTTTTTCAGACCATGATGAAGAATTCAAGTTCCGATTCCTCGCTCCGTTTAACCGCTGATCTGACTGAATGGCGGGTGGTTAGCGGTAACACTAAACAATCGATGTTACTCAGAGAATACTGGCAAAAACTCTGGCTTGATCGACAACAGTCAGAATCAGCACGTATCGCTTTTGAGTGGTCGTTGCTACCAACAAAAGTTCAATACGACATCAATGACTATAACTGGGGCATGACTAGTTATGGTTTACCACCCGGCAGCCAGTTTGATCTTCTCTTTAGCTGGTATCGCAATGGGAAAAAGTACAACGGCAGGATCAATAATGTAATCTGCGCTGAAGACATCCACCCTGATCCGCCACCTCAGTAACACACCATTGATATCACATCAGAGACGCCGAAAAATAATGTATAAATCACTTTCTATTGTATTCACAGTATTTCTGACCCTTTTATTAAACAGTCAGGTCGTCCTGGCAAGCTCAGTTGGAAAGAATATAAAGCAGACATTAACAAGTGTAGCTGGTAATCCTGACGCGCCTGACTTCAACCTTGAAGATCAGAATGGAAAATTCCTGAAAATGTCTGATTTCAAAGGCAAGGTAGTCATTGTCAATTTCTGGGCAACCTGGTGCCCACCGTGCCGCAAGGAAATGCCTTCAATGCAGAGGGCATGGGAAATATTAAAGGACGAAGATATTATGATGCTGGCAATAAATGTCGGTGAAGACAGTGATCAGATATTCGCATTCACCGCTGAGTATCCAGTTGAATTTCCACTTATCATGGATACCGATTCGAGTGTCATCAGGCAATGGAAAGTAAGAGGCCTACCAACAACATTTATCGTTAGCCCTGCAGGTAAAATTGTCTATCAGGCGATTGGTGATCGTGATTGGGATTCTGCTGAAATACTGCAGCAGATAAGGAAGCTGAAGAAAAAGTGATAATCCTTCAAGCTACCGATATTTAAATAAAACGTTTAGGCCGTTTGTATTTCCAGCCAGCCTTAGGCCAGTCCTATATAAACACCTGGCGACTTTTTACTGCGTCTTCCAGCTGCCGTCTTCCTGGCGACAGGCGGTACCATAGACTTTCTCAAGTTTTCCACCAATCGTTGCATCGATCATATATTCACGACATGGTCCAGACGATGTTTCGTAGGTTTTAGTAGGGACGACAGCGTATGTATTTCCCGAATCGGGGTTCCTCCACTGCGATGGTACCCCGGTACGAACCGTTTCCAGGGCATGAGCGGTCTTCAATCGGTCTGTGTCATCCATCGATTTACCCACTGCCCCACCGATAGCACCGCCTAACATGGTACCAATAATTATTGCCGCTGTCGTACCATCACCATGGCCTATCTGAGAACCCAGAACACCACCGAGTATGCCGCCAATGACCATGCCCGCGTCCTGCTTTGTTGGTTCTGTAGTACAGGCGCTAACAGCCAGGAATGTTGAGATGACTGCTACTGATAAAATATTCCGTTTCATTATCTTCTCCTGAGTCCTGTATCTTTATTACAACTGATTTCAAACGGATATTAATGTTAATGTATTTATTATTACAATTCTTTGACATATATCATCGAGAATTGTGCAAATTATCATTAAAAAATTCTTATCAGCGGATTAACTGATATCAATCATTTTTCTGACAAGAACGTAATATAAATATGAGATTAACTTCATTTGCCCGTTTCATCATTCTGTCCATCGTAGCGCTGTTGCCAGCCCAGGCTTACAGCGAGGATGGAACTGATGCCAGAAATATCATACAAAATGCGATTGACCATTATCGTGGATTATCATCATACACAGAGATGTCAATGACGATACATCGTCCTGACTGGGAGCGGACAATGTCACTGCGGGGATGGTCAATCGGAGGCAAAAAAACCCTCATTCGTGTCACCGCCCCCGCGCGTGACAAGGGTAATGCAACGCTAGTTCTCGATGACAATAAAGTATGGAGTTTTACGCCCAAGATTAACCGCGTAATTCGTATCCCCTCCAGTATGATGAGTCAAAGCTGGATGGGATCTGACTTTTCAAACAAAGATGTTTCACGAACAGATGAGATTGTCGATAGTTACACGCACACACTGCTTCGTACTGAGATGGCAGATGGTCACAAGGTCTATGTTATCGAGTCTATTCCAAAAGAAGAATCGGCAATCGTCTGGGGTAAAGAGATAAGCCATATACGTGATGATTATGTTGAGCTGGAGCATCAGTTTCTAGATCAGGAAATGAAACTAGTGAAGGTTTTGAAGACGCTCGATATCAGGGAGATGGGGGGGCGTATGTTTGCTGTGAGGCAGCAAATGAGGCACCATGAAAAGAAAGATGAATGGACTGAAATAAGCGTGCAGATGCTGGATTTCGATAAAAAAATTCCAGACTACCTGTTTACCCTGTCAAATCTTCGAAATCCCAGAGAATAAGCGATCATAAAACAGCCATGACGAACACCAGTCTGACTCTTGCCTGGAGAAACATCTGGCGTCACCCACGAAGGTCTTTATTGACCATTGCAGCAATGGTATTCGCAAATGTGCTGCTGGTATTTATGCTCGGCTTGCAGCTTGGTCAGTATCGCATGATGATAGATAATTCATTGAGCATATTCACCGGCCAGATGCAGGTACAGGATGTTAATTACCTCGATGAACCACAGATGTACCGGACTGTGCCGGATGCCGACAGGCTTGCCGGACAGATACGCCGTGACACGAATCTCGATGCTGTTTCGGTAAGGGCATATGGATTTGCCCTGGTGTCCTCAGAGAAGCGCACGATCGGTGTACAGGTCACAGGTGTTGATCCTGAGCACGAATCCCTGGTTTCAACCATTCCGGGTCTGGTTAAGGAAGGACGGTTTCTTTCATCCGCATCAGCCAATGAAGCCATTGTTGGCAGCACCCTCGCACGAAATCTAAAAGTAGATATAGGCGATGAACTGACTCTGCTTGGTAGTGGCCGTGATGGTTCCATCGCCGCGACGATTTTACCTGTTGTCGGCATCTTCAATTCAGGCAGCCGTGATCTGGATCGGCAGATGATGGAGATGCCGATAGATAATTTCCGTGATGTCTTTGCCATGGGCAGCCACGCACACAGCATTATTATCGGTGGCGATCGAGAGATGGCTGACAGCTATAGTCATGATGTCAATAATATTATCCAGCATGACAATAAGCTCGTACTGCATGACTGGGAAATACTGATGCCCGGTCTCAGGCAAGCGATTGAAGCTGATTTTTTCAGTGCCTGGATCATGTATGCCCTGCTGATCATACTGGTAGCTTTCAGCATGATGAATACCATGCTGATGTCAGTGCTGGAGCGCACTCATGAATTCGGTATATTGCTCGCGCTTGGCGTACGTCATAGTAAACTGGGCAGGATTATCTTCGCCGAGTCAGTGGTGCTGGCATTCACAGGTATGATAGTCGGGATCATTGCTGGTTCATTGCTTACACTTTACTTCTATCATAATGGTTTCACCTACCCCGGCATGGAAGAAATGGGGGAACGTTTCAATATCCCTTCTATTTTGATTCCTGAAGTCTCGTTACGAACGATTTTACCCGGCCCACTGGTGGTCATGCTTGCCAGTATTATTGCATCCATCTACCCGATCTGGCACATGCGTAAGCTGCGCCCGATCCAGGCCCTGCAGGCAGCATGACATGAATACCGCTTCAAAATTATCCTGGAAAATTATCTTTCGCATGGCGTGGCGCAACCTGTGGCGCAATCACCGCCGCAGCCTGATCATGCTGTCCGCAATAGCCCTCGGTGTCTGGGGCATGATCTGGATGACGGCCCTGATGCGGGGTATGGTCGATCAGATGATCGACAACTCGATAAAAACCCTGTCTGGCCACATTCAGATTCATGCAGCGGGCTATCTTGATGATCCATCCGTTGAACATTTGATACCTCCTGTGAATGAGTCCCCTGCCCTGCAGGCTCTGCTTGACTCCAACGATGTGACGGCCTGGTCACAACGCATCAGGGTTCCTGCGGTTATTCGCAGCGAACGCGAAGTCTATGCCGTGACCCTGGTCGGCATCGATCCAGCGCGGGAGCGCGGACTCTCTTTCATCGAAGAAAGTGTCAGCGATGGCGTCTATATAACATCAGTAGATGACAAGCGCCTGCTGGTTGGCCGGAAACTTCTGGATAGGCTGGAAACGAAGCTAAACAGACGTGTTGTAATGATGAGCCAGGATCCCGACAACAATATCGCCGAACGCGGATTTAGAATTGGAGGGATCTTTGATACCGATCCACAGGCAACTGAAACCAGTTATGTTTTTGGTGGACTCGAAACGGTACGTAAGATGCTTAATCTGGGTACCGGTATTTCTGAAATTAGCCTGCTTGGTCATGACTATCGCCAGCTTGATGAACTGAAGAAGAAAACGCAGTCGGCAGCAATGGAGAATGCGGATGTAAAGACATGGGCTGAACAGGATCCATATATGGGAACCATGCTTAATGTAATGGATGGGTTTATCCTGATCTGGTTCGCGATTATTTTCCTGGCACTGTCCTTTGGGCTGGTCAATACACTATTGATGGCTGTGTTCGAACGAACGCGTGAAATAGGCCTGGTGCAGGCACTGGGCATGAAATCATCCAATATTTTATTCATGGTACTAATTGAATCTATCATTATGCTGATGATAGGCCTTGCCGCTGGCAACTTGCTGAGCTGGCTGACTATCCTGCCGGTGCAGGATGGCATCGATATTTCAGGTGTCGCCGATGGACTTGAATGGGCAGGCATGAGCAGCACCCTGTTGCCTGCATTGCTGGCCAGAGATGTATTAACGGCCAATGCCGTTGTCCTCGTTCTGGGCATTTTTGCCAGTCTTGTCCCTGCATGGCGCGCCTCACGCAAGGTTCCAATCGAAGCAATCACAAGGGTATGGCAGTAATGACGAGTGGACAAGCTAACGCAGTAAAATGTCGTGGTGTGAGCAAGGTTTTTTCCGAAGGCGAACTTGCTGTGAAGGCGCTATCAGATATTGATATTGATATTGAAAGTGGAGAATTCCTCTGTCTTTCCGGCCCTTCCGGTTCAGGCAAGACCACACTGCTGAATATGATTGGTGGCCTTGACGTAGTGACTGAAGGCGAGATCACCGTTGCCGGTAGACGTCTTGATAAGATGTCCATGTCCGAGCTTGCTGATCTGCGGCTTCATCATATCGGCTTTGTATTCCAGGCTTACAACCTGATTCCGGTATTGAGTGCCCGTGAAAATGTTGAATTTGTCATGCAATTACAGGGAATCAACGAAAATGAACGCCGGCGTCTGGCAATGGATATTCTCGAGCAGGTCGGTCTCAATGGTCTGGAACAACGCCGCCCAGCAGAATTGTCAGGCGGTCAGCAGCAACGCGTTGCGGTGGCCCGGGCAATTGTCAGCAAGCCTGCATTAATACTGGCAGATGAACCGACAGCCAATCTGGATTCAGCCAATTCGGACAAGCTGATGACACTGATGCGGGAACTCAATAGCAGTATTGGCACAACATTCATTATTTCAACCCACGATGAAGATGTTATGAGTTTTGCCAAACGGCTGGTCAAAATGCATGATGGCGAAATAGTGGCAGATGAGATGCAATAGAGTAATTGATTGTGTGACGTAACTATGTCAATAATCATTGCCCTCGCTCAACAAATGCCTGATAAAACCAATAAGCTTCTTCGCCTGATTGTTGTACTCTGTACGACATCAACTGCTGCAGCTGATACTTCACTTGGTGGCCATGTAAAATACTTCTATACATATACGAACTTCCCCAGTGATTCGGCATATACCGCGATTGGTGATCCCTATACAGAATCACTCGGCAACCTGAGAATTAAAGCCAGGCACAAGGATGGCCAGTGGGACGCCCAAATACATTATGTACTGAATGGATTGTATTCGCGCGACCTTTCGGACTGCGTGATCCGCGGAGGCCTTGTAGGCAATGGTTGTGCTCAACTGGCCAGTGATCGTCGCCAATTGCTTGATATGTCGTCAGTTATTAAAGAATCTGATACTTCAGTGGTTTTCCAGCGTATTGACAGACTGGTTGTTTCCTACGCCGGTAAAAGCATGGCCATCCGTGTCGGACGACAGGCCATCAGTTGGGGAAACGGCATGGTCTATAACCCGCTCGACCTGTTCAATCCCTTTCCTCCTGATGCCATCGATACTGAATACAAGAGTGGTGATGATATGCTCTACATGCAGGGCCTGTTCGACAATGGTAGTGACCTGCAGGCACTGTATATACCTCGTCGAGATCTCAGTACAGGTGAAATAGCCAGCAATCAGTCCGCAGCTGCTGGAAAATATCACTGGCTTGGAGCAAACTACGAACTGGATTTCCTGGCGGCCATAAATTATGGCGATGAAATTATTGGTGCAGCCTATACCGGTGAATGGAATGAGAATGTTATCAATGCCAGCATTTCCCTGACAAATACAGATGATGGGAACACCCTGTCTGCAGCGGTCAACTACAACTACTCTGCAATAGTTACTGAAAGAAACATGAGTGGCTTTATCGAGCTCTTTTATAATGGCTTCGGGCTATCAGGCGACCGTCACTCCATTCAAGATGTTATTGACCAGCCGGACCTGTTTAAACGACTGACCCGCGGCGAATTATTTACCATCGGTCGCTACTACCTGGCCAGCGGGATAGTGATCGAAATGACACCGCTGCTCAACCTTAATCCTGTTCTTTTTATCAATCTGGGCGACAGCAGTGCATTGCTGCAGTTTCTGGGTACCTACAGCCTGAGGCAGGATCTGGATCTGCTTGCAGGTTTCAATTTGCCGGCAGGTGCAGAGGGAACTGAATTTGGCGGAATAACTGCAGATAATGCGGATAATGA
This sequence comes from Arenicellales bacterium, assembly GCA_029287915.1. Lineage (GTDB taxonomy): Bacteria > Pseudomonadota > Gammaproteobacteria > BMS3Bbin11 > BMS3Bbin11 > BMS3Bbin11. Next base: position 12,899 of record JARFQE010000012.1, on the reverse strand, counting down.
GTTTCTGGCACCCGGAAACAGCCTGTTTGCGCGCCTTGCATGGTATTTTTAGCGATTATCATAGCCCTGTTAAGATAAAAATTTATCCGGATACAGTTATCATTATTCGACCCGTATTATAAAATAATCAAAAAACTCCAATACTGATTTAACAATGACGCAAAGCTCACCAAGACTGACTACCCTCCCAGCCTGGCAGAAACTCAGGCTTCATTATGAGCAGATATCCGGGCTCCATATGCGTGATCTGTTTGCCCGTGAACCTGACCGCTTTACAAATTTCTCCATTGGCTGGGAAGATTTTTTTCTCGACTATTCTAAAAATCAGATCACCAGTGAAACCATGGAGCTGCTCGTGGAACTGGCGAGAGAGTGTTCTGTTCCTGATGCAATGGAAAGAATGTTCAATGGTGAAAAAATTAACAATACAGAGGATCGCGAAGTTCTGCATACGGCTTTAAGGAGTGACATAAACAAGCCTTATGTGATCGCCAGTGGTGATGATGTAATGCCTGAAGTGCGAACTGAGCTGGAGAAGATGAAGGTCTTTTGCGAGACAGTGCACAATGGTAGTCATACCGGTTACACAGGCAAGGTAATCAGCGCGGTCGTCAATATTGGAATCGGTGGTTCAGATCTTGGTCCACACATGGTGGTGAAGGCCCTTGAGCATTATAAAAAAGATATCGAAACACATTTTGTTTCCAATGTTGATGATGCCGATATCGCTGAGACACTCAAAAAGGTTGACCCTGAGACAACCCTGTTCATTATTTCATCGAAGACCTTTACCACATGGGAAACCCTGACCAATGCCCATAGCGCCAGGGCATGGTTTTTGCGGTCAGGCGCCGACGAAGACGCATTAGCAAAACATTTTGTTGCTGTTTCCAGCAATATCAGTGCGGCGACAGATTTTGGCATTAAAGAAGAAAATATATTTGAATTCTGGGACTGGGTCGGCGGCCGTTATTCAATGTGGTCGGCAATTGGCCTTTCTATTGCGCTTGCCGTCGGTTACGACCGGTTTTCAGAATTCCTCGCCGGCGCACACAGTATGGACAGGCATTTCAGGGAAACGCCACTGGAAAAGAATATTCCGGTCATCCTGGGACTGCTCGGTGTCTGGTACAACAACTTCTTCGAAGCTGATACGCAGGCAATTATTCCTTATGACCAGTACCTTAAATATCTTCCCGCCTACTTGCAGCAGGCAGACATGGAAAGCAACGGTAAACGCGTGACAAGGCACGGTGAGGAAGTTAACTACACCACCGGCCCAATAATCTGGGGCACAACAGGTACTAATGGCCAGCATGCATACTTCCAGCTGCTGCACCAGGGTACGCGACTTATTCCGGCTGACTTTATTACTGCTGTTGAATCCTTAAATGACATTGGCGAACACCATCGGTTGCTGGTTGCGAATTTCCTTGCACAAACTGAGGCCCTGGTCAGAGGAATGAATGTGTCTGAAGTAAAAGTGGAGCTGAAAAAATCCGGTTTGAGTGATGAAGAGATTGAGAAAATTCTACCACACAAGGTATTTCCGGGAAATCATCCAACCAATACTCTGGTCTATCAAAAATTAACGCCATACAACCTCGGTGCATTAATAGCCATGTATGAGCATAAAATCTTTGTTCAGGGTGTGATCTGGGATATTAATTCTTTTGATCAATGGGGTGTCGAACTGGGCAAAAGGCTGGCAAAGATCATCTATGACGAGCTGGAAGATAATGAACCAATTGATACGCACGGGCAATCAACGCGTGGGTTAATCAACTATTTTAAACGGAAGTCGCCGCAGGTCTCCTGATTCCTCCTGAATTTGATTCCAGAGAAAAACTCTTGTGGAATCTGGTGCAGAAACACTCTCGATCAATTGTTTTTCAGTTTCTCGAAGAAGTAATTTGTAGCATCAACAAAACCACTCACACTTCCGCAATCAAATCGTTTGCCGTTAAATTTGAGTGCCAGTACCTTGCCCTGCTTGGCAAGCGTATTCAGGGCATCGGTGATTTGTAATTCACCACTTTTCCCCAATTCAGTACTACGCAATACATCAAATATTTCAGGAAGCAGGATATACCGTCCGATGATAGCGAGATTACCGGGGGCATCTTCGATCGATGGTTTTTCAACCATGTCGTTTACTTTATAAACACCATTCCCCAGGTCTTCAGCATCGATGACACCGTACTTATGTACCTCTGACATGGGTACTTCTTCTATAGCAATGATGCAGGCAGGTTGCTGATCAAACAATCTGACCATTTGCGACATTACCGGTTCAGGTTCACCAACACAAAGGTCATCAGCCAGTATCACACCAAAGGGTTCAGCACCAATCAGCGTTTCACCTGTCAGGATGGCATGGCCGAGGCCTTTCATTTCCATCTGTCGCGTGTAGGAAAAGGTACATTTTTTGATCAGATTCCTGATACTTTTCAGCTTATCTTCTTTTGCCGTGCCGTTGATCTGGTGTTCCAGTTCAAAATTGATATCAAAGTGATCCTCAATCGCACGCTTGTTTCTTCCTGTGACAATAGCTATATGATCCATACCGGAGGCCAGTGCTTCCTCTACACCATACTGGATTAACGGTTCATCAAGAATTGGCATCATTTCTTTAGGCATGGCCTTGGTCGCGGGTAAAAATCTTGTACCATAACCAGCGGCCGGGAAAAGGCATTTACTTATCATAAGATCCTCAAAGAGACTTTTATTTAGGTTTATTGACTAATGCGTATAATCGATTATATAGGGCATTGCTGTTATATAAAATGACCACCTATATCTCGTTTATTGTACGGTGTGTAGAACATCCAGTATATTACAAACATGTTTCAAAGGTATTAGACGAATTTCATTTTCATTTTTACGTGGCATGTTCCCTTGCGGAATCAACAACTGGCTAAAACCGAGCTTGATTGCTTCTCGAATACGCTGATCACCACGCTGTACCGGTCGAATTTCACCAGTCAATCCCAGTTCACCAAATACGGCCAAATCTTTACCGAGGGTATGATCGCGAAAACTTGATATGACTGCCAGTGCTACAGCCAGATCAGAGGCTGGCTCCAGAACCCTGACGCCGCCAACAACATTGACGAAAATATCCTTGCTACCGATCTGCAATCCAGCATGACGATGCAGTACGGCAAGAATCATTGCAAGCCTTGACCCGTCGAGGCCGACACAGAGTCGCCGAGGATTAGAAAGCTGGCTGTCATCAACGAGTGCCTGTACTTCAACTAGCAGCGAGCGTGTCCCCTCCTGACTGGCCAGGACAACACTTCCAGGTGACGTAGTCTCCTTGCGACCAAGAAACATTGCTGACGGGTTGCTGACCTGATGTAGTCCATCATCCTGCATGGCGAAAACACCTATTTCATTGACTGGACCAAAGCGATTTTTTATCGCTCTTACTAGTCGAAACCGGCTTCCGCTATCACCTTCAAAATAGAGAACAGTGTCGACCATGTGCTCAAGTACGCGAGGTCCTGCCAGTGCCCCTTCTTTTGTTACATGACCGACAAGGATTACCGAAATTCCAGTTTGCTTGGCAAATCTGACAAGTAAGGCCGCTGTTTCGCGTACCTGCGAGACACTACCCGGTGCAGATTGCAGTACATCGGTGAACAGGGTCTGGATGGAATCGATAACCATAACAGCTGGCTTTACCTGAGAAGCCGCATCAATAATTGATTCAACCTGGTTTTCTGCCATCAGTTTCAACTCACGGGCATCGAGTCCGAGGCGTTCAGCGCGGGAAGCAATCTGCTGTGCGGATTCTTCTCCAGAGACATACAGTGCAGGCATCGACCGACTGACGTTTGCCAGCGATTGCAGTAATAGTGTGGATTTACCGATGCCTGGATCTCCGCCTATCAGAACAACCGATCCATTGACGATGCCTCCCCCGAGTACGCGATCAAGCTCAGCAATGGTCGAGCTGAAACGGCGGGTATCTTCAGCGCTGATTTCAGACAGAGTAACGATTTTTTGCTTGCCGGCAAAGCTGGCAAATCGTAGACCCTTGCTGCTTTCCTTGCTGGCGGTAGTCGTACCGCTTTCTTCCTGGAAGCTGTTCCAGGCACCGCATTGATTGCATTGACCCGCCCATTGTGATGATTGTGCGCCACAATCAGAGCAGACATAAAGCGTTTTCACTTTAGCCATTGGTGGCTTCCTGTCGCTTTACCCGTGCAGTAACACCGCACAGAAGCTCATAGGCAATGGTGCCAGACATTTTTGCGACAGTATCAACTGAAACCTCCCGACCCCACAGTTCTACAGGACTTCCTGCTTCTGCATCATCAACCCCACGCAAATCGACGGTAATCATATCCATTGACACACGGCCAATAAGTTTTGTTAATTTTCCAGCAACCATTACCGGTGTTCCAGTGGCAGCATGTCGTGGGTAACCATCGCCATAGCCACAGGCGACAACACCTATTTTCATGTCCTGCGGGCAAATCCAGCTGCCGCCATAACCAACCGCATCACCTTCTTTTATGTTCTTTATTGAAATTATTTCTGATTTCAGAGACATGACGGGTCTAAGGTTCAGGCTTTCAGCACTTGAATCTACAAAGGGCGAGGAACCATAGAGCATGATACCAGGTCGAACCCAGTCCAGGTGGCATTCCGGCAGAGCAAAAATGGCAGCCGAGTTGGCCAGGCTACGAGTTAGACTGATGGCTTCTTTTATCTCTAGAAACGCCTGTATTTGCCTGGTGCTATTCAAACTTTCAGGCTCATCAGCATTTGCCAGATGGGACATAACCGAGATACTGCCAATACATTTCATTGCGGATAACCGGGCCAGGATATCTTTGAACTCAGCTGCTGAAAAACCCAGTCTATTCATGCCTGTGTCGACTTTTAACCAGACTGACAGATCCGCTTCATCGTTAATTTTTTCCAATGCGTCGAGCTGCCATGGTGAGTGTATCACTGGTTCGAGATTATTGTTTATTATTTGAGGAATTTCATCGGCACTAAAGAATCCTTCAAGTAGACATATTGGTTGAGAGATGCCTGCTTTTCTAAGGCTAATAGCCTCAGACAGGTCAAGCAGACCAATAGCATCAGCTTGCTCAAGAACCTGGCTGCACATTAACAAACCATGCCCATAGGCATTGGCCTTGGCAATTGCCATTACCCTGCTTTCAGGAGCAAGCTTTTTTACCTGGTTGAGATTGTGCTGTAGTGCTGCTAAATCAATACAAGCTAGTACAGGGCGAGTCATCAATTAATAAGCTTAGTAATATTCACCTGCATCACCATCAATAGGATCAGCAAAACTTTCAAAGCGGGTAAATTCACCGAGGAAAGTCAGTCTTACGGTACCTGTTGGTCCATTTCTTTGTTTGCTGATTAAAATTTCCGCTATGCCCTTACTGTCACTATCATCCTTGTTATATACCTCGTCACGATAGATAAACATGATCAGGTCAGCATCCTGCTCAATTGAGCCAGACTCACGCAGGTCGGACATTACAGGGCGTTTGTCGGTGCGTTGCTCAAGACTTCTATTAAGTTGAGACAGTGCAATAACTGGCACATTGATCTCTTTTGCCAGCGTTTTGAGGTTTCTGGTTATGGTCGAAAGTTCCGTCGCGCGGTTTTCCGTGTTGCCACCGAGCGACATCAGTTGCAAGTAATCGATGATTATTAGTCCTAGCCCATCCTCATTCTGACTTGCCAGACGGCGACATCTCGCTCTCAGTTCCGATGGGCTAAGGCCTGGGGTGTCGTCAATATAAATCTTTTTTTCACTCAGCAAGTTAATCGCTGACGTCAGGCGTGACCAGTCATCTTCCTGTAGTGAACCTGTTCTTACTCGTTGGGCATTAATACGTCCCAGCGAGGTAAGCATACGTCGAACCAGTTGTTCACCAGACATCTCCATGCTAAAGATAGCAACAGCCTTATCACTGCCGACAGCGACATTCTCGGCAATATTCATCGCCAGTGATGTTTTACCCATCGATGGACGCCCGGCAACGATAATCAGGTCAGAATCCTGCAAACCGGTGGTTATTTTATCGAGGTCTGAAAAACCGGTGGATAGACCAGTGAGATCAGAATCTGATTTGAACAATTCTTCTATTCGGTCAACTGTCTGTTTGAGCAGGGCATTTACTGCAACGAAACCTGAGCCGTGTCTTGCCCCCTCGTCAGAGATCGAATAAATCTGCTGTTCTGCCAAATCCAGGATCTCCTGTGGTGTACGACCTTCAGGAGTATAAATCGTCTGGTTGATATCATTGACGGTGTTGAGCAGACGCCTCATGATCGAGTGTTCCTGAACAATTCTCGCATATGCAGATATGTTTGCCGCACTGGGAGTATTGCGTGTTAGTTCATCCAGATAAGACAGGCCACCGGCTTTTTCCAGTTGCCCGCTGTTATCCAGGTACTCCTGTGCCGTAATGACATCTGCCGGCATTGCATCTTCGATCAGACTTTCAATTGCTTCAAAGATCAGGCGATGGTCTTTTCGATAGAAGTCATTCGCAACCAGAATATCTGCGACATCATCCCAGCGACTGCTGTCGAGCATCAGTCCACCCAGTACAGATCGCTCTGCTTCGATTGAGTGAGGCGGAGTTTTTAGGATTTCAATATTATTTCTAGCGGTATTTGACAAGGTATACTCTTTAATTAACAATTACTTAAGTATAATAATTAATGTAATTTATTATTTTTATATTTCTTTTCTACCAATTGATATTGCCTGCCTGCATTGAGCTAATACATTAGTGGAAATAAAAAAAGGGTGCGTGGCAGGATACCACGAACCCTTTTATTTTACTTTAACTTGATGACTGATTTGAATATATTTATTCAGCAGTAACCAGAACTTTAAGAGTAAGACTGACTTCAGGATGCAGTGAAATGTCAATATCATGTTCACCTATTACTTTTATTGCTCCTTCCGGCAGATTCACTTCGACTTTATCAAGTTCTTTACCCGTTGCCTTAACCGCTTCAATGATATCGCTAACGGCAACTGATCCAAACAGTTTGCCTTCTTCACTGGCACGGCGTGCAATTTCAATGACGACGCCTTCTAATTCAGCTGCTCGTGCTTGAGCTTTACTCAATGCCTCACTGGCCGCAGCTTCGAGTTCAGCGCGACGACTTTCAAAAATCTCCTGGTTTTCTTTAGAAGCCCTGACGGCTTTACCCTGTGGAATTAGATAGTTGCGACCATAACCGGGTTTCACTGTGACCTGATCTCCGAGGTCACCAAGGTTACGGATTTTTTCAAGTAGTATGATTTCCATCTGATAAATCCTATACTTTATTAACGGTTATGGTTGTCTGTATAAGGCAACAGGGCCAGGTAGCGTGCTACTTTGACTGCATTGGCCAGCTGACGCTGGTACTTCGGCCTGGTGCCAGTATTGCGACTGGGAATAATTTTACCCGTTTCAGTGATATATGCCTTAAGTGTTTCAAGATCTTTGTAATCGATCTCTGTAATGCCTTCAGCAGTGAAACGGCAGTATTTTCTTCGACGATAAAAACGTGACATGTTTATTCAGCCTCCTTTACTTCTTCTGCTTCATCAGCCATTTCATTAACGGCCTGTTCTGAATCTGTTGATTCCGCTTCTGCTGCAGTCATTTCTTCTGGCACCTTTTCAGCACTATCTGATTCCTCGACTGACTGATCTTCAGCGGCAGCTTCTCTGCGTGGAGAGCTATCTTCCCTGATTTTTTCATTCATCAGATGAGAAGCTTCAGTGATTGCCTGTTCTTTCTTCAACACAATAGAACGAATGATGGCATCATTAAAGCGGAATATATTTTCGATTTCGCGTAAGGTATCAAGGCTGCACTCGATGTTCATCAGTACGTAATGTGCCTTGTGGATTTTCTTGATCGGGTAAGCCAGTTGGCGACGGCCCCAGTCTTCGAGTCGATGTACCGTGCCAGCAGCATCATTAATTACCGTTTTATAACGGTCAACCATGGCAGGCACCTGTTCGCTCTGGTCAGGATGGACCAGAAACACAATTTCGTAGTGTCTCATTTGCTCTCCTTTCGGATATTGCTTCCCGTAAAATACTGGTGAAGCAAGGAGTTAGTAGGATTAATTGTATTTCAGCTATGCACTGAAGGCGGCGGATTATATTACTTTTTCAAAATGCTAACAACGCTGAAACATAAAAAGCTTTTATTCCACAATGGAATATCTGCAAATTACATCGATTGTTAAGTAATACCGCTGCCCATGCTTCCCGTCTTCGCCTTAACCTGAGCTTTTCAATATGGCATTTTCCATAGAATGGATTGCCAGTAATGGTTTGCCAGGATCAGGCTTTTGGGTGAATTGGAATACTGGAATGCCGATACAGCGGCTTGGCTCATCAGCAATAATGAATTTTATTTATTATATTGTAAGGTATTGATTATTAGTTATAAATCAATATTCCAAGCGATTAGTATCCGTTCGCCGCAGGCTCAAGATTCAAATCGAAATCAGTGACTCGTATGACATCCGTTTCGATGCTGCCGTCATCATACAGCATTAAACGTCGGTATCCGGGCATACGCCAGTCCAGTGAAAACTCATTCGTGTCGGGGGCGAACTGGAAACAGGTTGAAGGCGTGCTAAAAAATGAGATATTGGCAATATCCTGTTGACCTGCCTGATGTATATGCCCATATAGCACAGCTTTAACAGAAGACCTGCTAGTGATAAGGCGCAAAAAATCATCGGAATTATCCAGCTTCATGGTATCTAGCCATGCTGATCCACAGGGAACAGGCTGGTGATGCAATACGAGTAAATGATGTTTACCATCATCACGTATATTTTCCTTAAGATAATCCAGTTCCGTCGTCGCCAGATAGCCACTATTGTATCCGGGGAGAACAGAATCTAGTAATAATATGCGCCAGTTACCCGCTTCTATTACTGAACGTCTGGATAGTGGAAAATTTTCTGGTGCGGCATGAAAACTTGCAGAGTTATCATGATTGCCCGGGGTCCAGTAAATGGGGACAGCAAGGTCTCGTAATATATCTGCAAACCTTTGATAACTTTTAAGACTACCGTCCTGGCTAAGATCGCCGGTGGCAAGTATCCCAGACACGCTGTTCTCTTCAGCAACCAGTTTGATGACGGCGCGAAGGCTGTCTTCTGTATTGACACCTATCAGGCGTTGACTGGCAGTTTCAAATAAATGCGAATCAGTTACCTGAATAAATTTAACTGCTTCATTGAGAGACATACGTCTCTACCCTAATATCTTTCAGCCCAGATATCACCTTTCTTCTTGTTCAATAATTTTCTTCAGGTTTTTAAGGTTTTGATTCAGCTCTGAGCCGACTAGAAACTCTTTACTTTTTGCAATATATGGAGCGAGTACTGGCGGGCTTTTTACGCTACCTTTTACAATCCATTCCACTTTAGTTTCAGGCCCTAGCTCAACTAATCTGACAAGGCCTGTTGCCTTATTTCCGGTATCCAGATGAGTTGTATATTCGAACCCATCTATAGCCGAATCACTTTTAATCACAAACCATCCAGAACCGGAATTAGCAGAAAAATATTTTCCTGACCCCACACCGGACTGCATCTGAGCTGGACGGTTCTCTGCAGGTGGTTGAACTTCATCCCAGGTCACCCAGCGCTCCCAGCTGTCCATACTCTCGACATATCCCCGTATATCATCTGCCTGAGCAGCTATTGTAATTTCTCGTTTTACCGTATACGACTGAGGCATAAAAATACCTGCAATTGCCAGTATTACTGCTACAAAAAGAACAATCTTTAAAAATTTCATGACTCCTTCTCCAAATTTTTATGCTTTATTCGTCTTCAGTAATTGACTTTTGCATCTGCTCTTCCAGATCTTTATTTATAAATGAAAGTCTATCCAGCTCAGACAGGATACCACGAAATATACTGACTTCTTCTTCTGTTATCTGACTTTTATAGAAAAATCGCATTAGCTTTCGCATCAGGGTGCGCGTGCGGTGTGCTGGCATAAAATTGACCTGAATTAATGTTTTTTCAAGGTGAGTAAACAAATTCATCAGGTTGTTGCTACTTGCTGGTCTGTCAGCATCATTTAAATCATTAGCGACGTCCGGAGCAGAATCATTGTTCACCTGCAAAGACTTGTCAGCAAGAAAGGTTTTTCGTATTTCGTAACTGAAAACCTGAACAGCTGCGGCAATATTCAGTGAAGAAAACTCCGGATTGGCAGGAAGTTGTACCATAAAATGGCAGTGGTCAAGTTCTTCATTGTTCAGTCCCCTGTCCTCACGCCCGAATACCAGTGCCACCGGCGCCACCTGGCCTCGTTGAATCAACTTTAATGCTGCTTCCGGTGCACTGATCATGGGCCACGGGATGCTTCGTCTTCTTGCACTGGCAGCAATGACAAGCTGGCAATCAGCAATCGCCTCTGCCAGTGATCCACAGACCACAGCATTATTCAGCACATCTATGGCTCCAGATGATCGCGCCATTGCCTGTCCATCAGGAAACTGTTTTGGCCGCACAAGATATAATGATTCCAGTAGCATGTTCTTCATTGCTCGCGCCACTGCACCAATATTTCCCGGGTGGCTGGTTTCAACCAGAACAATGCGAATATTCGCCCACGCAAGTCCTGAATAAATGTTAGAATTTTCTGTTCCATTCATAATGTCCAGACTGTATCAAATTGATGCCTGTTTCGCCCTTGGAAAATAACAGTTTTTTAATTTTATCTGAGTTAATTTCGTATGAATCCATTTCTTAATACAGCCATCAAGGCTGCACGTCTCGCTGGCCGTGTTATTTCTTACAACGCAGAGCAACTGGACCGTCTTACCATCACAGTTAAAGGGCATGCTGATTTTGTTTCAGAAGTAGACCACAAGGCTGAGATGAAGATTATTAACACTATCAGGGAGACCTACCCTGATCATGCAATCTTTGCAGAAGAAAGCGGGCGCGCAGCGGGTGACGACTTCGAATGGATAATCGATCCACTGGACGGCACGACAAATTTTCTTCACGGCATCCCTCAATACGCTGTATCCATCGCCATGCGTGAAAAAGGCGTGCTTAAGGTGGCGGTAGTATATGATCCTATCAAGGATGAGCTGTTTACAGCGGTCAAAGGTGAAGGGGCTTTATTGAATGATCACCGTATCCGGGTTAGTAGAACGGATAATATGAGTTACTCTTTGCTGGCGACGGGCTTTCCCTACAAGGACACGAAAAACCTTGATCTCTGGATTGATTGCTTCCGGGCATTGATGCCTGAGACCAGCGGCGTAAGACGTGCAGGTTCTGCCGCTCTTGATCTCGCCTGGATAGCTGCCGGTCGCTACGATGGCTTCTGGGAGTTCGACCTCAACACCTGGGATATCGCTGCCGGTGTGTTATTGATACAGGAAGCGGGCGGAATAGTCTCTGAGATTGATGGTGGCCGCGATCACCTTATATCGGGTGATATAATGGCAGCCAGTCCAGCCATCTACAGAAAGATGCTGAGAAAGCTTTCTCCGATTATGCAAAGGTATAAATAAAGCAATTACAGCGGGCATTCCCTGATGACAGGAAATCAACAGCACACCCCGATGATTCGGCAATATCTTCGCCTCAAGAGTGAATATCCGGATATCCTGCTGTTCTACCGTATGGGAGATTTCTATGAATTATTCTTTGATGATGCGAGCAAGGCAGCGAAGCTACTCGATATCACCCTGACTGAACGTGGCCAGTCAGCGGGACAACCGATCCCAATGTGTGGTGTCCCTTACCATGCTGCTGAACAATACCTGGCACGCCTCACCCACAAAGGCGAATCCATTGCCATCTGTGAACAAATTGGCGACCCCTCTACAGGTAAAGGCCCGGTTGAACGCAAGGTTGTTCGTGTTATTACTCCCGGTACGCTGACCGACGAAAGTTTACTGGATGAAAAGAAAGAAAATCTTTTAATGGCAATATCGGCTGCAAAAAACGCTTATGGTATTGCATGGCTTGAACTCTCTTCGGGGCGCTTTAATGCCAGGCACCTGCCTGATGCGATGAATCTGGGTGCTGAGATTCAGCGACTACAACCCGCTGAAGTACTCGTAGGTGAAAACATCTTCGATCAAGTCAAGGCCCTGCTACCCGAGAACGTCAGTTTGCAGGGCATACCAGACTGGTATCTAAATACCAAAACGGCCACCGAATCATTACAAAAGCAGTTCAACGTCCAGAGCCTGGCTGCCTTCGATATTGAAGATGATATTCTAGCCCTGCAGGCAGCCGGTGCTGTCATCCACTATGCTCGTGATACCCAGGGCGATACGCTGCCCCATATCAATAATCTGAAAACGGAGCATCATGGTTGCCATGTCATTATTGATGCAGCCTCGAGACGAAATCTTGAGCTGGATATCAATCTAAATGGCGGCCGTGAGCATACCTTACTATCGGTTCTGGATTCCTGTTCGACATCAATGGGATCACGTTTGCTTAGACGCTGGTTATCCAGTCCTGAACGGGATATTTCTATCCTGCAGTCACGGCATCAGGCTATCGATGCGATGATGAACACGATAGATATCGATGAGCTGCATAAGATTCTTCGTCATATTGGTGATGTCGAACGGATTCTGCCACGTATCGCATTAAAGACTGCACGACCCAGGGATATCAGCTTCTTGCGCCAGGCACTATTCCAGTTACCTGCCCTGCATGATGCATTGTCTGGGCTCGATGATCCACTGACTAATATGTTGTTGTCAGATGTCGGACACTATCCCGAATTAACCGAATACCTTAATGGTGCTGTTGTCGACGATCCCCCTGCCCTGTTACGCGATGGTGGAGTCATCAAGCGAGGCTTCAATGCCGACCTGGATGAATTACAGGCGTTA
>JARFQE010000091.1 GCA_029287915.1 Arenicellales bacterium | reverse complement strand
AGATTTCCTGCCCAAGGTAAAGCATTAGATCGCCATTGCTGCAGACCATGTATATTCGGTGATTTATGCGATAGTCAACTCTGCTGTGACTTGAAAAATCGGTGATGGAAAAATATTTATACATGATCTTGAAAATGTTATTCGAATTCGTACCGGAGAAACCGGCCCTGATGCGATATAGCAAATAAGCACAAATGATTAATTAAATGATTAATTAAATGATTAATTAAACGATTAATTCTTTTGTCTCTAGCTGATCAACGCTCTGTTAGCATAGTAAAAAAATAACAAGCACCCGTTATAAGATATCCTGCCTGGATGTATACCTTTTTTGTTAAGGAATGGAGAAGTTCATGAATCAATTTAAAACAGGTCTTGCAGGCCTGATAATGATTTGTATCAGCTTGCCAGCATTCGCAGAAGATGTTGCACTGGACACCGGTAACTCTGCATGGATCCTTGCCTCTACGGCATTGGTTTTGTTTATGACCCTGCCCGGCCTGGCCCTGTTTTACGGTGGACTGGTTCGCTCCAAGAATGTTCTGTCGATACTGATGCAATGCTTTGCAATAGCTGGCATTTCATCTATTTTGTGGTTTAGCTTTGGCTATAGCCTGGCGTTTTCAGAAGGCAATTCCTTTATTGGCGATTTTGACAAGGCATTCATGACCGGTATCGGCAAAGACACCTTGGCAGGCGACATTCCCGAAAGTCTTTTTGCAATGTTCCAGATGACATTCGCCATCATCACCCCTGCCCTGATTATCGGGGGCTTCGCTGAACGTATGAAATTTAGTTCTGTACTACTATTCAGTGCTATCTGGTTGCTGGCTGTTTACGTCCCTATAACACACTGGGTCTGGGGTGGTGGCTGGCTGGCAAGTATGGGGCTGTATGATTTTGCAGGCGGGACCGTCGTACATATAACAGCCGGCGTAGCTGCCCTTGTTGCTGCATTGGTTCTGGGTCCTCGCAGGGGCTTTGGAACAGCAGCGATGATGCCTCATAACATGACCATGACCGTTGGTGGCGCAGGCATGTTATGGGTTGGCTGGTTTGGTTTCAATGGCGGCAGCGCACTGGCAGCAAATGGCGATGCAGGCATGGCCATGCTGGTCACGCATATAGCTGCCGCTACAGGTGCCCTGACATGGATGTTTATCGAGTGGATACGCTATGGCAAGCCCAGTGCACTGGGCACTGTAACCGGAATGGTTGCTGGTCTTGGAACAATTACAGGTGCTTCAGGATTTGTTGGCCCAGCTGGTGCCCTGGTGATAGGGTTTTTTGCAGGTGCGATTTGCTTCAGTGTAACCACATGGCTGAAAACTGTGATGAAAATTGATGATTCGCTAGATGTATTTCCGGTTCATGGTGTCGGCGGAATCCTCGGCACTCTCCTCGCTGGTGTATTTTCTGCAACTAGCCTTGGCATCTTCAGCGGTTTTGGTTTCGCCGATGGTATCGAAACCATGGCGGGTCAAATGAAAGTACAGCTCATTGGTGTTATTGCAACGGTTACCTATACCGCTTTTGTCAGCTATATCATCCTTAAAGTCGTCAGCTTGTTGACAAAAGGCTTACGCGTTTCTGAAGAGCAGGAAATTCAGGGGCTCGATATTCATATGCATGAAGAACGGGGGTATGACCTTTAAAAGCAGGGGAAAGGAGGAAAGGTAAAAGAGGTAAGGAAACCGGTTCCGGCATTCTTTTATTTTTTTCGATCAAGGCGATCAAGGGGTCAGAGTACTTGAAAACTTAATGACCGCACCTGGCCGAACTGAGACATTTAGCCTGTTTTGCGAATGTCTGGTATCTGCTCAGCTTCAGTAACCCGACCCTATTTCCGATTGTCCGATCAATGCAGAGGAAGAAATAAAATCCATCACATCAGGTGTCAACATTTATTTTAACTTTCCCCTTTTACCTTACCTGTTTCCTCCTGGCATTCATATCTCATCCAGCGGTGTACGATAGTCTATATATGCCCTGCTTTTTAACTGTTTCAGGAACTGGTCGTATTTTTCGGCAACTTTTCGCTTACCAATCTGCTGCCTGATTGCATCTCGGCGCTTTTGCTCAGTGATGTCGACCTCTCGTCTTTCCTCGAGCTGGATCAGGTGAACCCCGAATTGACTAACTATCGGTTGTGAAATTTCACCGACTTGCAGATTATCCATGGCTTTTTCAAATTCCGGCACGGTATCCCCCTTATTGAGCCATCCCAGTTCTCCACCTTTTATGGCACTGCCGGGATCCTGGGATATTTCTGCAGCAAGAATACCAAAATCTTCACCGGCGAGAACCTTCTGTCGAATTTTCTCAAGCTCTGTCATTGCGTGCTGAATATCAACCTTATTCGTTGCCTTTAGTAAAATATGCCTCGCCCGACTCTGGCTCACTATTTGTTGGTTCTGATCCCCTTTAAGCTGGTTCAGCCGCAACAGAAAGATGCCACCGGGACTTACAAGCGGACTACTAATATCGCCTTCATTCATTTCTTTTAAAGCATCAGCAAAAAGCGCAGGCAGTTTATCTACTGTTTTCCATCCCAGTGCTCCGCCATCTTCTGCATTTCCTGCCACGGAATAATTTCTTGCAGCCTCTTCAAAACTGATATTCCCTGCAAGAATACGCTGGCGTAGTTCACGTCCTTTCTGCACCCCATTTTCTATTTCCGCTGGCGATGCTTCTTCACTTACAGGCAGCTGTATATGCGAAACATTATAGACTCGATCAGGCTGAGCTTGGGACATATTGCGTAAAATGCCATCCACTTCACTATCCAGCACAGAAACGGAGCCCTTAACATCACGGTCAATAACTCGCTGTACAAGTAGCTGATTCCTGAGGTTTTCTTTAAACACAGCCTCACTGATACCATCTTCTTTTAGTTGAGCCAATACTTGTGGCACACTCATGTTATTCTTCTTAGCCAGGTTTTCCATAGCCCTGTCAAGCATAACATCGGTAACGTTTATCCCTGTTTCAACAGCATGTAATTGCAGCAGCTTTTCAAATACCAGCTGTTCGAGTACTTTTTCTTTCAGTAATTTTTCCGGAGGCATTTCTTTGCCAGCAGATACAAGTTGTTTACGCATGCCATTGAGGGCTGCCTCAAATTCACCAAGGGTGATGATGTCGTCATTGACAACAACCAGTACACGGTCCAGCATTGTAGCCTGTGCGGCCTGAGCTCCTCCGGGTAAAGAGATAAATAACAGAAGTATTCCGGCAAGCAGGCCAGAAAGATTTTTCAACATATGATCATGTCCAGTGTTATCAGAGAGACTTGTCCCAATGTAACTAGTGGCTAAAAATTACTACTTATTTTGGTCAAACCGTTCAATTCAAAGGTCACCAGGAACGAATTGACATATTCACTATTGTTGTCAATTCGTCGTTGAGCGCCGAGTTTAATACCCCAGCAGCATGCACTGTAACCAATATCAAACCCACCGCGCAGGAAATCACCCTGTTCAATATCATAGCGAGCATTTGCAGCGGCCTGCCAGCGTGGAGCCAGTGCCCAGATCACATCGGCATTCACTTGCTCTGAAGGGGGATTATTTGAATCGAAATTATTATAGTAATATCCAATCTTCACTGCTCGACGTGCATCTTTTGTATACCTCAGGTCGGTATTGAAAACAGCTACTTGACTCTCGTCAGAATCATATTGGAAAAAGTTATACATATAGAATTTATTAGCCAGTCGGGTATATAACTCTCCAACAAAATCAGAGCGGTTGAATGTTTGAGGAGCTGTAGGGTCGGTAGACAGGCTCACCTTTCTATCGGCAAAATAGTAGATCTGCCCCAGTGTCCCTCTAAGCAATTCTTCGCCACTGCTCTCATCAAGAAACCTCGAGGTCAACGCCACTGTCAGCTGATTCGCATCACCAATTCGATCAGGACCAGTAAAGCGATTTTCTCTGAACATAGTGCCCATACTAAATGTGTTTTCGCCGGTGTCAAACACCGGAATATCGGTTTGATCCTCAAACGGCACATACAGATAAAAAAGTCGAGGCTCCAGGGTGGTAGTAAAATCCTTACCCTTGATAAATGATGCCTTATCAAAATAGAGTCCACCATCAACAGAGAATATCCCCAGGCTACGATCCGGATCACTGGTCTCATCAGCTGCAATATTGGTCAGATCATAAGCAGTGTAGCGAAAGGTCGCTTTTGGTTTAAAGAAGCCGTAAATCTTCCTGAAGTCATAGGCAACACTGGCTCCCAGGTCCGAACGCGGTCCGCTAATCCTGTCAGTTCTCTGGAAATCTGTGTAACTGCCGTAGGCGTCAAACTTAAAATCATTAAATTTCGGGATATTTGTTGAAAAGCTGATCGCCGGTTCACGTTTATAAGGTCGACTTGCTTCTGGAATATCATCATCGATAGTTTGAAACTTCGAGTACAACGCATCGGCGCGGAAGTAGCGTCCTGAGTAATCTATCCGACCCTCCTGTCTCAAATAGGTGGTAGAGGTCAACAGCAGGTTACCGGAGAAATCCTCGAAATAGTCTTCGTCAGAAACTTCTGAATAATTGACCGCAGCTGACCAGCTGCGTGCAAATTGCTGGCGTAAATCAACGCGGTATCCATATCTGTTTTCACCTGTCTCCTTGTCATCTGCCAGATAGGCGCCATTAATGTTGCCTTTACCCCCTTTATTGAGATAGCGGTATTCTCCCTGTAGCTGGGCGCCTCGCTTACTGTAATAGTTGCCGCTGAGGGTGGCATCCATACTGGGTGCAATATTGAAGTAATAAGGCACTTTAATGAATGTTCCCGAACGGTCAGATGAACCAAATGACGGCATCAGGAAGCCACTTTTACGGTCATCATTCAGGGAAAAACTGACATAGGGGAACCAGAAAACGGGCACATCGTACAGACGTAGTTTCATGTTTCTGGCCTTGCCAACACCGGCCGATTTATCCAGTTCTATTTTACCCGCATTGAGAACGGCAATTTCCTTGTCTTTTCTGCAGGTCGAATAAGTCGCATCATGCAATGTCACCAGATCATGACCTTCAAAATCGATACGTTTCGCTACGCCATGGGCGCGAATATAGTTAGTTCCTTCAATTTTTCCGTCCTGCAGGTTTGATGTCAGACTATATTGAACATCCTCTGCAGTACCAATTACAGTCTCTACCTCCATTTCCATAGACTGTGCCTGGAAAACGTTACCTGATGGATCCTGAATGCGGATATCGCCCTGACCTGTAAAGGTATCCCCTTCCTTGTCATAGGACAGTTTATCGGCATTAACCATCATCCCGTCACGTTCAATTTCTGCATTGCCGGTAAATATCAATTTGTTTCCAATCAGTTCTGTTTGATCTGCTTCAATGGCAACAGCTCCAGGCTTCAATTCACTATCGGATGCCCTTAAATCTACCGTATCAGCCTCACAAACACCGGTGAAGGCTTCATGGTAGGCATCCAGCAGGTACTTTGTGTATTCATCAATACTGAACGCATGTGTGACAATTGGTGAAAGTGAAGAAAGAAAAATAGAGACAGAGAGAGTTATTTTTATATGCATTCGATTAAATATCCCTTATGCAGGCTTAAAAATGTATGTTATGGGTTGTGTAAAATCGCATAGAATGAATACCCCTTCAAGCCTTCTAATATATCTGAAGGAGATTATTATACAGATGGATTAAAGACTATTGGATAAAAGAAAACAAATAATTCGAAACTGGATTGGAACGCTTTACCCAGACCAGGAATACAGCCTTGACCTGGCATCCAGTGACGCAAGCTTCCGCAGATATTTCAGGCTATTAATAGCCAACAGCAGCCTGATTATTATGGATGCACCACCCGAGAATGAAGAAATCACAACATTCTGCCGGCTGGCCAGACGTTTTCGAAAGCTCGGTATCAACGTGCCGGAAATACTGCACACTGAATATGGACTGGGTCTTGTGTTGATGTCTGATCTGGGAAGTGAGCACTATCTTGATCATTTGGATGAACACACTGCAGACCGCCTCTATGGTGATGCTCTTGCTAGCCTGGTCATCCTGCAAACAGGCACCTTTGATGACCCCGACTTCCTTCCACCGTATTCCGCTGAGCTGCTGTACGGTGAAATGGATCTATTTCGGCAATGGTACCTGACAACTCATCTTGGTCTAGAGATCACAGACGAAGAAAATAAAATAATGGATCAAGCCTGGCAGCTGCTGATCGACTCGGCACTGCAACAACCCCAACTATGGGTACACCGCGATTTTCATTCTCGCAATCTGATGATCACTGATATTAATAACCCAGGCGTTATAGATTTTCAGGATGCTGTAACAGGACCAATTACCTATGACCTGGTTTCGCTATTGAAAGATTGTTACATTGAATGGCCTATTGAACGTGTCGAAGACTGGGTACTCGCTTACCATGATCTGGCTTTACAGTCAGGCCTGCTTGAGCAGAAGGATGAACAGCAATTCCTGCGCTGGTTCCATCGTATGGGCATACAGCGTCATCTGAAAGTTGCCGGTATCTTCGCACGCTTATCGCACCGCGATGGTAAAGACAGATATTTGAATGATATCCCTCTGACCCTGAGGTATTTGTTATCAGCCCTGAAAAATGACAAGGATTTGAAGGACTTATACAACCTGGTCGCATCAACGGTGCCGCAATAATGTATGCGATGATTCTTGCAGCTGGTCGTGGTGAACGATTACGCCCACTTACTGACTGTACACCAAAACCACTTTTGCAGGCCGGAGACAGCCTGCTGATTGAGCACCATCTGCATGCTCTTTCCGTAGCAGGTTTTCGTGATATTGTGATTAACGTAGGCCATCTTGGACAACAGATCATTGACCAACTCGGTGATGGCTCACGCTACCAGCTGAAAATTCATTACTCTGATGAGAGTGGGGCAATACTTGAAACTGGAGGTGGCATAGTCAGAGCATTGCCTTTACTAAAATCAGATCCTTTTCTGGTCATTAATGGTGATATCTGGACCGATATTAATTTTTCCTTACTGCCGCAGAAAATCAATAACCTTGCCCATCTTATACTTGTAAAAAACCCGCCCCATAACCCCCTGGGTGACTTTTCGCTTGAAGACAGGCGGGTAAAGGAAAAGAAAAATCATCAGCTGACATGGACATTCAGCGGTGTCGGGATCTACAGCCATGGGCTTTTTGATCAATGTAAAAAAGAACGATTCCCTCTTGCACCATTGTTAAGGAAATATATCTCGGCAGGTCAGATCACAGGCCAGATACATCATGGTCTGTGGTTTGATATCGGAACCAGGGAGAGGCTAGATGAGTTGAATAAATTGTTGCTGGCAGCCCAATAATGCTTATTATGCGATTGTATATCTAGCCTGTGGGCACCTCTACCTGTCATGATGTTGATTTCTGTTACCAGTATCCTGCTACCAGACTGAGTCGTCTGTTCATCATACCCCTTATCGCAGACTTACACTGACTCCGTATAGCCAAGAGTCCCCGACTCTGATTTTTCGTACAACAGCGAGAATGATCAATTGTGATCAAGTTATACATTAGAATATTTATTTATATATATGATTTAATTGATAATAATAGAATATCTATCTAGAGATCTTCTGCATGGGATACAAGGCCGGATAATAGTAAGCAGAAGATTTAAACACTTCGGTATTTAGACAAACACCTGACCATCTGCCTGTAGATCGGCATGATAGGAAGAACGGACTAATGGGCCACTGGCGACATTGATAAAGCCCATTTCTTCGCCAAGCGTTCTATATTGCTGAAATTCTTCCGGGTATACGTAGCGACTCACCGGCAGATGGTGGCGCGATGGCTGAAGATATTGACCAATAGTGAGCATCTCACAATCATGCTTGCGCAGGTCCTGCATGACATCAACGACTTCCTCATAGCTTTCTCCAAGCCCTAACATCAAGCCAGATTTGGTCGGTACGTCTGCATGAGATTGCTTAAACTTTTTCAACAATTTCAATGACCAGTCATAATCTGCACCCGGCCTGACCTCCCGGTACAGTCTCGGTACGGTCTCGAGGTTATGGTTCATGACATCTGGTGGCGATGTTGACAGGATATTCAGCGCGATTTCCATGCGTCCACGAAAATCAGGCACCAGCACTTCAATTTTTGTTTGTGGGGACCTCTGCCTTATTGCTGCAATACAATCAACATAATGTCCTGCACCTCCATCTCTGAGATCATCACGATCTACCGAAGTAATGACTACATAGTGCAGATCCATCGATGCAACTGTCGACGCCAGTTTTTCAGGCTCTTTTTCATCAACAGGCTCGGGTCGTCCATGAGCTACATCGCAAAAAGGACAACGACGGGTACAGACATTACCGAGAATCATAAACGTGGCAGTCCCTTTGCTAAAGCATTCACCAAGATTGGGGCAGTTCGCCTCCTCGCAGACAGTATGCAGACTCTGCCTGCGCAAAGCTTTTTTCAGGCGAATAACCTCTGGTGTAGATGGCGCTTTAACGCGAATCCAGTCCGGTTTTCGTAAAAACTCACTGGTGGGCTCTATTTTCACTGGTATACGTGCCGTTTTAGCCTGCCCTTTCTCTGCACCCGCTGGCAGCGGCGCTGACAAACCACCAGTCTGTTTGCTGCTCGTTGTCATTTTTTCAGATTAGATTATTTCTGTGATTCTCTAAAGCAGGAGTATATCCCATGGTGATCGAGAACACCTGTATGAACTGTCTGCCTATTAAATCGATATCTGCGGCCACACCCAGCGACTTCATATCAGTCATTTTCATTCCAGCCAGCCCGCATGGGACTATTCTGTCAAACGGAGCCAGATCCATGTCCACATTTAGACTGATTCCATGGTACGTACATCCGCGCTGGACACGCAGACCAAGGGACGCAATCTTCCTGCCTTCGACATAAACACCAGGGGCATTTTCCATTCTTGTTGCATGAATTCCATATTCTGCCAGTACATCAATAGTAATTTGCTCCAGGGTACTGATAAGCGCCTTCAGGCCTGTGCTTAACCTGATCAGATCGAGCAACAGATAAATGATCAATTGACCCGGTCCATGATAGGTAATCAAGCCGCCCCGATCACTTTTAACGACAGGAATATCGCCAGTATCGATAGTATCTTCCGCCCTCTCTCTTATGCCAAGGGTAAACACCGGTTCGTGCTCGAGCAGCCATAATTCATCCAGTGCCTGCTTGTTCCTGTTTTGGGTCAGCTCTTTCATCAACTGCCAGCAGCTGGTATAAGCCTGCGGCTCTAGAAATTGACGAATCACCAGAGGTCTTGTTGCTGCGCCTTTACCCATAGCTGCTATAGTGTCCCTATAACGTTAACAGGATATCCGGGTGATCGTGCATGGTCTGATAGATCGCCTCCATCTGTTCCCTGTTCTGCAGTTTTACCTGACAGGTAACTGAATGATAATTACCACTGCCACTCTCTCTGCACCTCACTTCGACAATTGCACCCGGTTCTGTATGACTGGCAACAATGTCTTTAACTTTATGCTCAAAATCGTCTGCCTGACGTCCCATCGCCTTGATGCCAATCGTGCACGGAAACGAAAGTTTCCCGAGTTCTTCATCATTCTTGTCAGTCATGATTTACCCAGAGATATAAGTTGATAAGCTTTTATCATTTGATTGTTATTTCACGATACTTCGCCATTTCTGAACCTTAGTTTGAAGTCATCATAGAGTTTTATAATCTGATGGTAATGTGGCCCCGGCATGCCTTCACCTACAGGTTTACCGTCCAGCATCACGATTGGCAGTATCTCTTTTGTTGAACTACTGAGCCATAATTCATCTGCCTCTCTAACCTGTCGCTGTGAGATATTGGTTTGCTGACACTGTAAACCGTGGTTACATGCAAGCTCCAGCACCAGTTCTCGAGTTATACCTGGTAAAATGCTGTGCCCGGAGGCTGACGTCAGCAGTTGTCCATCGTGAACAACAAAAAGAGTACTTGCTGCCCCTTCTGTTAGTATTCCATCTCTAAATAGAACTGCTTCTGCAGCATCATGCTCATGAGCAAACTGCCGTGCCAGCACATTTGCCAGCAATGAAATAGACTTAATATCGCAACGCTCCCAGCGCTGATCAGGATAAGTGACCGCCCTTACGCCTGCATCTCGATGAGCCTGATCCGGGTATACCAGGTTCTGCGCATAGGCGACGACAGTCGGCGTTATATTATCGGGAAAAGCATGATTACGGGGGGCAATTCCACGAGTAATTTGCAGGTAAATAGAGGCATCATCACTTCTTCCATTGAGCAGGCGTTGAAAAACTGATGTTATCGCTGCATCGCTCATGGGATGTGAGAGGTGAATTTGTGCAAGAGAGTATCTTAAACGATCAAGGTGATGCTGCAAACGAAAAAGCCTGCCGCCATAAACTGGAATAACCTCATAGACGCCATCAGCAAACAGGAAACCACGATCAAAAACAGAAATTGAGGCCTCTGCAGCAGGCACATATGACCCATTTATATAGACTTCTTCAACTACCATATGAATACATCCTGCCTAGAATGTTTCCACCCACCACAACATTACGGTACCAATTATCTGATCGATAATGCCACCTTCCGGTATGCTCGTTACTGCAGTTAAAGGATATTTCCCCAGAGAACTTCCACTCACGCTAAATTCAATATTTCCCAGCTCCTGTCCCCGTTCAACAGGCGCAACGACATAGTCAGGAATGGTAACTGTCTGGGTGATCTCCGCACCACCGCGCCGCGGAACAGTTAGTGAAATTTTTTCAACCGACTCAACGGCAACGGTATTACTTGCGGTCTTATAGACATCTACATTCTGGATCAGTTTCCCTGCCGGATAAACTTCTTGAGTTTTGTAATTTCTGAAGCCGTAATTGAGCAGATTCTGAACCATATCTGCACGTATCAGTTTACTATCAGTGCCTGTGACAACGGCAATCAATCTCATATCATCACGCTGTGCAGAACCAATCAGACAGTAGCCGGCTGATTCAGTATGGCCTGTTTTGACGCCATCGACAGAAGGGTCCCGGTAAAGTAATAAATTCCTGTTACCCTGTTTTATGTTGTTCCAGGTAAATTCTTTGACTGAATAATACTTGTAATATTGGGGATACTGATTAATCAACGATCTTGTAAGAATAGCCAGGTCTGTCGCTGTCGTTAGATGCCCCTCAGCAGGCATTCCAGTGCTATTGGCGAAATTTGTCCCTTTCATTCCTAGCTCTGCTGCAACCTTGTTCATCATGCCTACGAATGATTCCTCGGTACCTGCAACATGTTCTGCCAGTGCGACAGTGGCATCATTTCCTGACTGTATAATCATTCCTTTAATCAGGTCTTCCATTTTCACTTTAGTGTTGACCTTTATGAACATTCGAGAGCCTTCCATGCGCCATGCTTTTTCACTAACGAAAACCATATCATCGAGACTTTGCCGGCCTTCAGCAATCTCTCTAAACACAATGTAGGCCGTCATCAATTTTGTCAGGCTGGCGGGTTCAATTTGCATATCAGGATCGCCAGCACTTAAGGTGGCACCACTATCATGATCAATAAGTAACCAGGATTTTCCCTCAATAACAGGAGGAGCCACATTCGCATTGGCTATTTTCTGCTGATCCATGGCATATGAATAGAGAGAAAACAGCAACACAAACAGACCCATGATGACTGGTAGTTTTTTCATTCTTTTCGTATCCTATTTCGTTGTTTCGACGATGATATGCGCATCGCTATAACCCGCGTGATGCAAATCAGCGAGTAAAAAATCGAGATCACCCTGATTCTTCAACGGCCCCAGTCGTACTCTGTATATACTATGATTACCCTGCTCTACACGGTTAACGACTATATCTGTATAACCATCCGCCAGTAGACGTTGTTGAATACTGTAAGCTGCATGCTGATTGCTATACGCGCCAAGCTGAATGAAAACCCGTTGTTCAGCTGACGTAAGAGTTTTATTTTTGCTTACGGGTGCATTTTCACCGACGGCAATAATTTCAACCGGTGCAGTACCTGTTTCCACCACGTCCAGTTTGAGTGCCGCAGCATAGGAAAGATCCATTGCTCGATTATGTTTGAATGGACCTCGATCATTAACCCTGACGATGACACTGCGGCCATTGCTGATATTTGTCACTTTTGCATAACTGGGTATTGGCAGAACAGTATGCGCAGCTGTCATCTTGTACATATCATAGGGCTCACCACTGGAAGTGCGTTTGCCATGAAACTTTTTACCATACCAGGATGCAACTCCTTTCTGGCGGAATCCCTTGTTGGTTTTTAGTGGCACGTAGTGCTTGCCAAAGACAACATAGGGCTTATTTCCGGTGCTACTTAAAGGTTCAGAACGTGGTATGGCATCTTTAACTCGAGCCAGGTCTACGCTAGATTCTGGTGGACCATCATCCAGATAATAAGCACCCTTTTTTGAAGAAGTCGGTGTAGAACTACATGCTGAAAGCATTATGATCAGTAGCCAGCAAAATACAGACTGCCATTTCATTTTATTGCCTGGACGCTAGATTTAATTTCTTCACCGAGTAGTTGAACCGCTGTAGCATAAAGCATTGAGGTATTGTAGCGGGTAATGACAAAGAAATTATCAAAAGCCACACGATATTCAGGGCTCTCGTCACCTTCCAGTTTTATTAACCCTACCCGGGTATTTGGATCAACCTTTTCCTGCAATGTAAAACCTTTCTGTAACAGTTCATTCAATGGGCGGTCAGTCTTGCGCTTCTTTACCAGTAGTTTATTGGCTGAACTTTTTACATCAGTGGCTAACCAGGAAACCGGTTGACCGGATTTCCATCCATGCTCATGATAGTAGCTTGCTATACTACCAATAGCATCATCAATGCTGTTCACCAGGTCGCTATAACCATCGTTGCTGAAGTCAACAGCATAGACGCGGTAACTGCTGGGCATAAACTGGGGTAATCCAATCGCACCTGCATAGGAACCGGTTACAGCCAGTGGATCCAGTTTGTGCTCGTCTGTCAGTAACAGAAAATTCTTCAATTCTCTGGAAAAATATTTACTGCGACGGGGATACTCCAACGCCAGGGTAGCAAGTGCATCGATGACGCGGAAATTTCCAGTGTTACTGCCATAACGCGTTTCAACGCCCAGAGTTGCGACAATGATTTCTGGTGGCACACCATATTTTTCCTCTGCTCGTGCAAGTGTATCGGCATTTGTTCTCCAGAACTCAGCCCCATTGCTGATATTTTTTTCCGTAAGGAATATTTTCCGGTACCGCGTCCAGGTCATGGTGGACTCAGCCGGTCTGTCCATAGTTTCTATAATACGTGGTTTTATCTCCACCTGTTCGAATAGCGCCTGTAGTTGCGGTACTGTGTAATCCGTATTACTTGCAACCTCCTTGAATAAAGTTTCAAGTTGTTTGTAGTCGCTGATTTGCAGAGCAGTTACGCACGGGCTAACGGAGATTAAAAGCAGAGAGAGTAAAGTGAGAGTAAAATTTTTAATAATCATTAATGCATAAACCAACGGTTAGAATAAGCAGACATCAAAATGCCAAAGCCAGCCATCATGGAGACCATTGATGTACCACCATAACTTATCAGGGGCAACGGCACGCCGACTATCGGTAATATGCCGGTCACCATACCAATATTAACAAATACATATATAGCAAAAGTGACCGCCAGTGAACCACACAGAAGTCGTGTGAATGAATCCTTGGCTTCAATCGCAATATACAGACTTCTGCCGAAGACAAAAAGATAGGCCAGTAACAATAATAGTGATCCGATAAAACCAAATTCCTCGGAAAAGACAGCAAAAATGAAATCTGTCGATCTCTCTGGAATAAAATCCAGCTGACTCTGACTGCCGTTGAGCCAGCCTTTACCATACAAACCACCTGAACCTACAGCAATCGCTGACTGAATGGTATGGTAACCGGCACCCAGCGGATCTGACCAGGGGTCGAACAGTGTTAGGATGCGCTGGCGCTGATAGTCATGAATCAAATACCAGCCCAGCGGTGCAGCCGCCGCCAACAGCGCTGACAGAATGGCGATAATTCGCCAGGACATACCGGCAAAAAAGATCACCACCAGACCAGATCCAGCAATCAGAATAGCCGTACCCAAATCAGGTTGTTTGATAACCAGTGCAGTTGGAATAATGACAACAATGGTACCAAGTATAACTGTCGGCAAGGAGGCAGGAAGTGGCTTTTTGACCATTACCCAGGCCACCATCATTGGTACTGCGAGCTTCATCATTTCTGCCGGCTGGAATCGAACAAATCCCAGATCTATCCAGCGCTGGGCACCTTTTCCTATCACTCCAGCAGCCAGCACAATCAATAGCATTATCAGTCCAATTGCGTATAAATAAGGAGTCCAGCGCAACAGTTGCTCCGGTGTGATTCGTGCGACAGCAAACATTACGATAAATGCCAGGGTGATGCGAATGGATTGCCGAAACAGTAAATCACTATTCTGATCCCCGGCGCTGTACAGTACAAACAAGCTGACCACTGAAAGAAGTAATAAACCTGTTAGCAATGCCCAATCCAGGGACAGGCGCTTTTGCTCTCTCATGACGGTTCCTTTTCCTGTTCGGGTTGTTTGCCGAGCAGAAAATAGTCCATGACCTTTTTCGCAACAGGACCTGCAGTTGATCCGCCATGACCACCGTTCTCCGCAATCACAGCAACCGCGATTTCCGGATTCTCTGCTGGTGCATAAGCAATAAATAGTGCATGGTCGCGGTGCCTGGGAGCGACTTCGGATTCAATATAGCGTTCATTTTGTTTTATCCCGATGACCTGGGCTGTCCCTGTTTTGGCCGCAATTTTATATGGACTTCCAGCGCCAACCCGTCTCGCAGTTCCACGAGGGGAGTCTGTTACATCAACCATTGCCTGCTGGATAATTTCAAGGTTTTCAGCATCCCAGATACCACTGTTCAGCAGTTCAGGTGCTTTGCTTACCTTTTCAGTAGACAATGTGTCTTCTTCTGCCAGTAATAAATGTGGCTTCAAACGCCGCCCTTTATTAGCCAGCGCCGATGTGGCTGACGCAAGCTGCAAGGGCGTTGCCAGTACATATCCCTGACCTATACCGGCGATGACAGTCTCACCAGGGTACCATGGCTCGTCCCTGGATCCACGTTTCCACTGTCGCGATGGCATCAGTGCAGCAGACTCACCAGAAAGATCTATACCTGTTTTGCTGCCGAAACCAAACAAAGATAAAGAATCATGCATCATATCGATTCCCAGACTGTGAGCCAGATCATAAAAATAGACATCACACGACTGTACAACTGCATCATGAAGATCTACGGCGCCATGGCCACTATGCTTCCAGCAACGAAATCGACGTCCGCCCTTTTTAAGAGTGTAATAGCCAGGACAGAATGTCTTTTTGTCAACACTTCTATTGGCCTTCAAGCCTATAAGTCCCATAAATGGCTTGATTGTAGAACCCGGTGCATAGCGTCCTCGCAGGGCACGATTAAGCAAAGGCGTATCGGGTGAATCACGTAATTCGGCATAGTCAGCAGTGCTGATGCCATTGACAAAGGCATTGGGGTCATATGACGGTGTGCTGGCAAAGGCCAGAATCTCACCGGTACTGGGCTTGATGGCTACTACCGCTCCGCGGTAATCCTCCAGCGCCTGTTCAGCGATCAACTGCAATTTACTATCGATGGTCAGATAGATATTTTTACCCGGTATTGATGGAGTACTTGAGATGGTGCGGACTACCCGACCATGTGCATTGGTTTCAACCTGGTCAAAACCACTGGTCCCCCTAAGTATCTCTTCGTAGTAGGATTCAATACCCGTTTTGCCAAGAAAATTGATACCTCGATATTGTGACTTGTCAATCTTTTCGAGATCATTGGGACTAATATGACCGACATAGCCAACGACATGTGCAGCACTTTCCCTGTTTGGGTAATTTCGTTCCAGCCTGGCATGCAGCTCCACTCCCTGAAAACGATATCGATTAACAGCAAAGCGCGCTGCCTCCTCATCCGTTAGCTGACTCCGCAATACCGTCGCATCGAAACTAGCGTGACGTTCGACATCTCGGTGAAATAACTTGAGGTCATATTCTGTCAACGTCACCAACTTACCCAGCTCATGCAGTAATTCTTCCATATTGCTGACCTGATCTGGGATAACTTCAAGGGTATAGGAAGGAACATTGCGTGCCAGAGGTACACCATTTCGATCAAAAATAAGCCCGCGAACTGGTGGCTTCGGCACAACACTGATTCGATTATTTTTAGACAGGGTGCTGTAACGGTCGTATTCAATAAGCTGAAGATAAAACAGACGGACTAGCAATATTCCGACCAGGATCAGCATGAAGATACCGATCACTATGGATCGTGAGGTAAATACTCGCGTTTCGCGAAAGACATCCTTGATTTCAAAGTCAGGCATGTTAGCGCTTTATTCGCTGTCGTCCCAGATCTCGCAATAAAATAAACAAAAATGGCCAGACTAATGCGCTTGTCAGAGCAGGCGTCCAGTATGTCCAGACGATGGTAAACTGTCCCGTTATACCTCTGATCCAGGCGTTGATCCCCAAATGCACAAGAACCAGTACGAAAACCATGACTGATTGCTGCCATAGTGGAAACATACGTACACGCAGATGCAAAATACCTACCAGGTAGGCGATTACTGACAAAGACATGGCATTTTGCCCCAGCATACTTCCATACATGACGTCCAGTAACAGGCCCATTAACCAGCCAGTAAAAATACCAATCCTCTCAGGTGTCGCCATACACCAGTAGATAAGTACCAGTACGAGCCATTCAGGTCGAAACATGACTGCAGTTTCAGGAATTGGCAGACTGGTCAATAACAATGCCAGCAGAAAGGACACCATGACCGGCAAATTATTCATCAATGAACTCCTGCTGCAATGGGTTATTCTGGTCTTTGATCGTTTCAGGCCATATAAGCAGCACCTCGCGCCCATGATCCAGCTGGGTTACCGGCAGAGTATTAATGGTCAGGAATTCATCACTGGGATCCTGCCTGATTTCAGTAACCGTAGCTACAGGATAGCCCGTCGGAAAACGCCCCCCCATCCCGGAACTGATCAGTAGATCACCAATTCGAATATCTGCATCAGCTGTCATGTAGGGCATAGCAAGTTTATTACGTACGCCGGTACCAAACAATACACCTCTTAGACCATTTCGCATTACCATGACAGGTATAGCACTGCCCGGATCCGTCAGCAAAGTTACTGTACTCTGGAACTGGCTGGTATGAACCACCTGACCAACGACACCGTCACCATTTATCACCGGCTGGCCGACATAAACATCATCGCGGCTTCCCTTGTTCAGGCTGATCTGCTGGGTATATGGCTCAAGACTGACCTCCACCAGCTCAGCCAGCAATACTTGCTCTGCAATCTGTTCCGATTGCCCCAGCAGGTGCTTCAGACGCAGGTTGTCAGCTTCCAACGAATGCAGTTTTTCGAGACGGCTATGCAGCAGAAGGTTCTCCTGACGCAATGATTCATTAACTGTCTGTAAGTTGCTACTTGTCTCTATAGATTCAGTGAACCCACGGACCATTTCACGTGGCATGGTCGAAATGTACATTATCGGGTAGACCACGGTTTGCACTATATTGCGAAATTTTTCCAATTGCTGAGTACGATGGTCTATCAGCATCAATGCTATCGACAAAGCAACAAGAACCAGGATGCGAACGGTTGCCGGTGTAACCCCACCCAAGCGCCTAATGAGTTCTCTCATTTGTGAGCAGACCGGCAAGGAGGAGAACTTAAAAACACCTGGGCACCTCTATTAATCGTGGATATGCCATATTGGAATCGTTCTTTACACAAGTAAGGAGCTAAACAATCGTTTCTGTGGTTCTTTTGCTGTACCTGGAAATTCAGCTACTGGAGATTTTGGACTCAGGATTTTCATCATGAGTTACTTGAGGTACATCACTGGAACACGTAGCACGGCATCCCTGAATACATTATTGCTAGAAATAACGTCTATCTTTCCTGCGCAAATACATCACCCAGTCGGTCCATTTCCTCAAGCGCATGACCACACCCACGAGCAACACAGGTGAGCGGGTCTTCGGCTATTACTACCGGCATACCGCTTTCTTCCATAAAACGACGATCAATATCGCGCAGCAGGGCTCCACCACCAGCCAGTATCATGCCTTTTTCAGCGATGTCTGCACCGAGCTCCGGTGGGGTTTGCTCCAGTGCCGCCTTGATAGCCTGGGAAATCTGATCCAGTGGATCAGCAATAGCGTCGTAAATACCCTTGCTGGTCAGTGTTACCGAACGTGACAGTCCTTCAGCCAGATCCCTGCCCTTGATTTCCATTTCCAGTATTTCAGAACCTGGCATTGCAGCGCCGATCTCTTTTTTAATTCGTTCAGCGGTAGAATCGCCAATCAGCACGCCATGCTGACGACGTAGATAGGTGATAATTGCTTCATCAAATTTGTCACCTGCCACACGCAGTGAGTCGGAATAGACCAGTCCGCCTAATGACACAATACCGACTTCGGTGGTACCACCGCCTATATCTACAACCATAGATCCAGTCGGGTCAGCAACGGGCAATCCTGCGCCAATTGCCACCGCCATTGGTTCTTCGATCAAATAAACTTCGCGCGCGCCGGCACTCAGAGCAGATTCCTTAATTGCCCGTCTTTCTACCTGTGTAGAACCGCATGGTACACAAATTATAATGCGCGGGCTGGGTTTGAAAAAACGTGTTTCCTGTACCTTACGAATAAAATACTTGAGCATCACTTCGGTGACCGAAAAGTCAGCAATCACGCCATCCTTCATCGGCCGAATAGCCTTGATATTGCCTGGTGTACGGCCTAGCATTTGCTTGGCTTCCTGCCCTACTGCAAGAACAGATTTTCCTGATGGGCCGCTAACCGGGGAATAACGAATAGCAACAACTGAAGGTTCATTTAGTACAATGCCCTTATCACGGACATAAATAAGTGTGTTTGCTGTACCCAGATCAATGGCCAGATCATGGGAGAAAAAACCTAACAGTCTCTTTAACATTTTTTCCTAAATACCTTTTAGTAACAGCCTGATCCCTGATCGAAAATAAATATCTATAAGGATGCACTATCTTCTGCAACTGAGACAGGCCAGTAATCCGAATATCAACAATCGTAGGAGACGAGCTCTCCTCCGACACATTTAACGCGAGGATTGTACTCTAGTAATGGTGCTATTTCTATTCAACCATTGATGATTATGCTACCTTTCGCCCACTGAAAAACCGTTGCTATCAAATGTAGGAGAAAAGATGTCAATAAACAACGAAGATGTGCAGAAAATTGCCCATCTGGCAAGGCTGGCTGTCGGACCGGAAGAGCTCGATAATTACACGAGAAATCTGTCTCAAATCCTTGACCTGGTTGAACAAATGAACGAGGTGAATACCGATGGTGTAGAGGCCATGGCACACCCACGTGAGACAAAACTGCGCCTGCGAGACGACGCGGTGACAGAAGAAAATCAACGTGACAAGTTCACTGGCCTGGCCCCGGCAAGTGAAAATGGACTGTTCCTGGTGCCGAAAGTTCTTGATTGAAACAGTCACTATAAACCGACAACATCCTTACAGAAGTAAAAGAACCGTATTCCATGCATAATAAATCCCTACGAGAGCTGGCCCTGGGCCTGAGAAACAACGATTTTTCAAGTGTCGAACTAACGCAATATTTTCTTGATCGCATAGCAGCGCACAAGGATATTAACGCCTTCATAACAGTGAATAAGGATGTCAGTCTGCAGCAGGCTGCCGAAGCCGACAACATGCTCTCATCTGATAACAGTCATCCATTAACCGGCATTCCACTGGCGCAGAAAGATATCTTCTGTACAGATGGAATGCGTACCAGCTGTGGCTCGAAGATGCTCGATAATTTCATCGCACCATACGATGCCACAGTTATTCACAAGCTTCGCCAGGCCGGTAGCGTCACTCTGGGCAAAACCAACATGGATGAATTCGCAATGGGATCGTCAAATGAAACCTCGTATTACGGTCGCGTGCTGAACCCATGGGATAAAAACAGAGTACCCGGAGGCAGTTCCGGAGGGTCGGCTGCTGCCGTAGCAGCCCGACTGGCTCCAGCGGCTACTGGCACGGATACTGGCGGATCAATAAGGCAACCTGCCTCATTTTGCGGTGTCACCGGCCTGAAACCCAGCTATGGTCGGGTATCCCGTTATGGCATGATCGCTTTTGCATCATCGCTTGACCAGGGCGGGCCGATGACACAAAGTGCCGAAGATGCCGCAATACTGCTACAGGCCATGTCCGGATTTGACGAGCGAGACTCAACCTCTGTAGATATAGCGGTCCCTGATTTTTCATCAAAACTTGAACAGGACCTGAAGGGGCTGAAGATTGGCATGCCAGTTGAATTTTTCAATGAAGATCTGGATGCTGAAATTGCCTCCATTGTCATGGATGCACTGCATGAATATGAAAAACTAGGTGCCGAACTGGTCGAAATCAGCTTACCGAACAGCCACTTATCCGTTCCCTGCTACTATGTGCTGGCACCGGCCGAGGCATCATCAAACCTGTCTCGTTTTGATGGTGCCCGCTATGGCTATCGCACTGCAGAATACGATGACCTGCTGGATATGTACAATAAAACTCGAGCGGAAGGTTTCGGCCAGGAGGTCAAACGCCGCATAATGATTGGCACCTATGCCCTTTCAGCCGGCTATTATGATGCTTATTATCTAAAGGCACAAAAAATACGTCGCTTAATCTCGCAAGATTTCTCCCGTGCTTTTGAAAAATGTGATGTCATCGCCGGCCCTACTGCACCGGGCACAGCTTTTCGCTTCGGCGAGAAAAGTGATGATCCTGTGGCAATGTATTTAAATGATATTTATACCATCTCGGTTAATCTCGCCGGTCTGCCGGGAATGTCACTCCCTGCGGGGATGGACAGCCATAAACTGCCAGTCGGCCTGCAACTGATTGGCCAGTATTTCGATGAGTCCAGGCTACTCAATGCAGCTCATCGCTATCAGCTGGCTACCGACTGGCACAAGCGTAGGCCGGACGGATTTTAACAAAAAGATAGATACCTAGAACCAATCACCAGGTAAATTAACAATGGAATGGGAAACTGTTATCGGGCTAGAAATCCACACCCAGCTCAGAACAAAAAGTAAAATATTCTCCGGTGCTTCCACCACCTATGGCGCAGAACCCAATACCCAGGTCTGTGCTGTTGATATTGCTCTACCGGGTGCACTGCCAGTAATGAACCGGGATGCTGCGCGGATGGCGGTAAAGTTTGGTCTCGCTATCGGTGCAAAAATAAATCAGACATCTATCTTTGATCGTAAAAATTACTTTTATCCCGATCTACCGAAAGGTTATCAGATATCGCAGCTGCACCTTCCCATCGTTGGGAAGGGATCCATAACAATTGATATCGACGGCAAAAAAAAGGTCATAGGCATAACTCGTGCACATCTCGAGGAAGATGCCGGCAAGTCTCTGCATGAGGATTATCATGGCATGACAGGTATCGATCTAAATCGTGCTGGCACCCCTCTGATTGAAATTGTTTCAGAACCAGACATGCGCTCAGCAGCCGAGGCCGTTGCTTATCTTAAGTCTATCCACTCGCTGGTTCGCTATCTCGATATCTGTGATGGCAATATGCAGGAAGGCTCATTTCGGTGCGATGCGAACGTCTCTGTGCGCCCACGAGGGCAGCAGGAATTTGGCACTCGGACTGAGTTAAAAAACATTAATTCATTTCGCTTCGTGGAAAAAGCCATCGACATCGAAGTTGAGCGTCAGATTGATATCCTTGAATCAGGTGGTCGGGTTGTACAGGAGACCCGCCTCTATGATTCAGACAAAAATCAGACAAGATCAATGCGCAGCAAGGAAGAAGCCAATGATTACCGCTACTTTCCGGATCCTGACCTGCCACAGATGGTGCTCGAAGATTCGTTCATCGAATCAATCCGTGCCGAACTTCCAGAATTACCTGATGCAAGGTGTCAGCGCTTTATTACCGAGTATGGTCTGTCCGATTACGATGCCGGGACGCTGACAGCCAACAGGGAACTGGCTGACTTCTATGAACAGGCAGTGGCTGCCCTGCCCGCTCAACCCAAACTGATTGCCAACTGGGTAAACGGTGAACTGGCTGCGCACCTGAACCGAGACAATACCAGCATCGCTGACAGCCCTGTCACTGCCACCATGCTTGGAGAACTGGTGGCACGTATTGATGACAATACCATCTCGGGTAAAATCGCCAAGGAAGTCTTTGAGGCAATCTGGAATGGTGAAGGTACAGCTGATGAGATTATTGAAAAAAGAGGATTAAAACAAATCTCGGATGATAGTGCTATCGAGCCTATTGTTGATGAAATCCTTGCCAGTAACCCAACCCAGATTGAACAGTACAAAGGTGGAAATACCAAGCTACTTGGCTTCTTTGTCGGGCAGGTAATGAAGGCAACCCAGGGCAAGGCGAATCCGAAGCAGGTCAATGAGCTGCTGCGCAGGAAACTTGGTGACTAATCGTAAAAATTGATTGACACTTCGCCATATGTAGAGTTCTGCTTTGATTACATAAGCCGGTACAGTTACATCGCGGCAACTCAGATGCCGGCACTGTGCGAGCGACTGGGCATCCCGACCCTCTGACAACCTTTTGATCCACCACGCCTGATCAGGCTTTCAGGCAACATTGCGCCCGCCACTATTCTAAATAAAGCCAGATATCTGTTGCGTGATCTAAAACGGTGGTCACACCATCTCGATATCCCACTCCGCATGATCATGCCAGTGAGCTTCGACAGCCGACTTGCACTTGCCACTACTCATGCACTTGACGATCAGGATAGAGAAACACTCGCCACTGCAATATTCAAAGCACTGTGGGTGGATGTCATTGATTATCGCGAAGCGGACTGGTTAGACAAAACGCTTAGTGAGGCGAACTTACCTGTTGAATGGATTCTATTTGATAGTTATTCGCAGCAATTGGATAAGGTCAAGAGCAAAACAGCAGCTCTACATAAGCCAGGTGCCTTTGGTGCTCCCACATTTTTTCTTCGAGTTGTCGGCAGGACACAAATGTTTCTGGGGCATTGATGGTCTCGATTTTCTCATCATAGCAACAGAAAAAAGCGCTAAAGAGCACTTAATGTGAAATATAAGCACACTCTTATTGTGTTTACCAATAAAAAAATACAAACTATCAAGAATTTAGAATAATAAAACATAGTAAAAAGGGTGTTTATAAGCCCGCTGATATTCTGCAAAGGAGACTCAACAGGATGAACGGTATCCACTGCGTAAACTGCCACAAGCCACTCAGGCTATCACTTTTATCCATTGCCATCACGGTATTAACAGCAGATCCGGCCAGTGCTTTCACATTTAGTAGTGGCGAGCTTGAGGGCAGCCTTGATACAACTATTTCCTACGGTGCCCGCTGGCGCGTACAGGATCGTGACCAGTCAATAATTGGTAAAGCCAATGGTGGGACAGCCAATTCGGTCAATGGTGATGACGGCAACCTGAACTACGACACGGGACTAGTATCCAATGTCATCAAGATCACACCAGAACTGGAACTAAACTACAGAAACTATGGTGCCTTTATCCGTGCCACCTATTTTTATGATTTTGAAGTCAAGAACAACGACACGGCAAGAACACCGCTAAGTCAGGATGCACTGGATGAAGTCGGTGAGAAAGGTGAAATACTTGATGCCTACGTCTGGGGCAGCTGGAATCCCGGTGATAAACCACTTGATGTACGTATCGGCAACCAGGTCATCAACTGGGGTGAAAGCACATTTATCCAGGGCGGCATGAACAGTATCAACCCGGTTAATGTTAACAATCTTCGTGTACCAGGCGCTGAAATAAGAGAGGCGTTGAAACCGGTACCAAGAATCTGGGCAAACCTCGGTGCTACCGGAAAAATTTCTGTTGAAGGTTTTTATCAGACCCACTGGCAGGAAACTATTATTGACCCGGTGGGGACCTACTTCAGCACCACCGATCTCGCCGTCGAAGGAGCTGAAAAAGTGGTGCTCGGTTTCGGTAGTGCTCCAGACAATCCTGCCCTTCCAGGCACGGCCGTGCCACGAGGTGATGATAGAGAAGCGAAGGATGGCGGTGAATACGGCATTATGCTTAACTACCTAACAGAGAATGCTTCGGAATTTGGTTTTTATTTCGTCAATTATCATAGCCGCCTGCCAATCATCAGTGCAGTGACGGGCGATGTTGCCGGGGCGTTGGGCGGTGATTACCCAGCCAGCGCCAATTACTTTCTTGAATACCCTGAAGACATCAAAATCCTCGGTACCAGCTTCAATACTGAAATCGGCACCACCGGAATTTCCTGGCAGGGTGAACTGACATACAAGATCGATGCACCATTGCAGATCGATGACACCGAATTATTGTATGCAGCACTAACCCCTGTAATCCCTGAACTCGGCGCCATAAACCAGGTCGGTACCTTTGGTTTCGAAGAGGAAATATCCGGCTACAGGAAACTGGATGTAGCGCAAATACAATCAACCATGACCCAGGTATTCCCAAACATTATGGGTGCAAATCAGCTGGCCGTGGTTGGTGAGCTTGGCTTCACCCATGTCATGAACATGCCCAGCTACCAGGAACTACGCTTTGAGGGACCCGGAACCTATACATCAGGCAGTCCTTTGCCGACAGCAGCAGGCGTGCAGCCAGCAACAGAAGATCCATCAGGGTTTGCAACTGCCACATCGTGGGGCTATCGGCTGCTCGGCCGTTGGGCATATGACAATGCCTTCAGTTCGATCAATCTGCAACCGCGTATTGCCTGGGCACATGACGTGGCCGGCACCACACCAGGCCCCGGAGGCAACTTTATTGAAGGGCGCAAGGCATTGTCTTTCGGCCTGACAGGCGTTTACCAGCAGACCTGGTCTGCTGATATTGCTTATACGCGTTACATGGGAGCCGGCAGGTACAATCTTATCAATGACAGGGACTTCGTCTCTTTTAATATAAAAACATCATTCTGAGATGCGAAAGTTTGGAGATAGCGTGATGAAATTAAAGAAATCTTTACCTCTGTTTGCAGGCGTGGCGCTGACACTACTTGGCACACCTTCACCGGCAGCAGTCTCAGAAGCTGATGCTGCCCGACTTGGCAAGGATCTGACACCAATGGGCGCCATCAGAGCAGGTAATAGCGATGGTACTATTCCAGCATGGGATGGTGGTATTACTACTCCGCCAGCAGATTACAAGCCAGGTGACCATCATCCAGATCCATTCGCATCTGATCAGATTCTTTATACAATTAATGCGCAGAACAAGGACCAGTACAAGGATAAATTGACTGCAGGCCATCTGGCAATGTTTGACACCTACCCGGACAGTTTCAAGCTTAATGTTTATCCAAGCCGGCGCAGTGCAGCATTTCCACAACGTATTTATGATGCAACCCTGGTCAATGCAACAAAAGCAAAACTGGTCGCTGACGGCAATGGGGTCAGTGATGCCATCATTGGCATCCCGTTTCCAATCCCATCCAGTGGTGGAGAAGTAATATGGAACCACCTGCTACGTTATCGTGGGGAGAATGTAGGACGCTGGATAGCGCAGGCCGTTCCAACTCGTAGTGGTAAATATACTCTGGTCAAGTTCGAAGACGAGTTTGACATGTTATACAGCAAGCCCGGGGCGAAGTTTGAAGACTTGAACAACGTCATCGTCTATTTCAAGCAGAAGGTCATTGCACCCGCTCGTCTGGCCGGCTTCATCCTTCTGGCACACGAGACCCTTAACCAGGTAACACAACCTCGCGCGGCCTGGACCTACAACACCGGTCAGCGCCGTGTTCGCCGCGCACCGAATGTCGCCTACGACAATCCAGGTACCGCCTCTGATGGCATGCGCACCTCGGACCAGTTTGATATGTTTAATGGTGCACCTGATCGTTACAACTGGAAGCTGGTTGGCAGAAAGGAAATGATAGTACCGTACAATGCCTACAAGTTGCATAGCGACGAGGTTCAATACAAGGAAATACTGACCCCTAAGCATATCAATCCGGACCTCGCACGCTATGAACTACATCGAGTCTGGGTCGTTGATGCCACGCTCAGAGAAGGCACCAGCCATATCTATTCTCGACGTACTTTCTATATCGATGAAGACAGCTGGCAGATCCTGGCTGTCGATCAGTATGATCGTCGTGGCAACCTGTGGCGTGTCTCGGAGGGTTTCCCAATAAACTATTATGATGTACCGACATTGTGGACGACCCTGGAAGTCCATACCGATTTACAGGCAGGTCGATATCTGGTCATTGGACTGGACAATGAAAGTCGCATGTACGACTTCAATCTTAAGAGAACAGCGAAAGACTATACGCCGGCCGCACTACGACGTGAGGGCCTGCGATAGCCTGATCAGGATATATTACGGGGCAGATGATATAGTGTCTCGCCGTTGCAATTTGATAGCGATAACCGCAGCCTTTCTGATTGCCTCACTGCTTTGTGCAAACCCTTCGACAGCACAGGAGCAATCTGAGCAGGCAAGGCTGGCCAGCCATTCTCTACTTCTTGATATAACCCGTGCAAATACCCGCTTCATCACTGTTGGTGAAAGAGGACATGTACTGATATCTGATGACAATGGTCAGTCCTGGAAACAGATACTGGTACCGACACGCAGCCAGCTGACCGCAGTATTTTTCCTGGATGTCAACCATGGTTGGGCAGTCGGCCACAACGCCGTCATTTTATCCACCATTGATGGTGGAGAAACCTGGTCTCATCAACACCACGATAAACAGTATGACGATCCGTTACTGGATGTCTGGTTCAAAGACCGGAACAACGGCTTCGCAATTGGCGCCTATGGTTTATTTCTATCCACCAATGACGGTGGTAAAAGCTGGGATCGTCGACAAATCAGTGATGATGACTTTCATTTAAATGCGATCACTTCGCTAAACCATGATGTACTTATCATCGCAGCAGAACAGGGTCATTTGTATCGTTCTATCGATAGCGGATATAGCTGGTCTGAGCTACGATCACCTTATACAGGATCATTCTTTGGCATCACGGCAATCGATGAAGCTAGTTTGCTAGTCTATGGCCTGCGAGGAAACCTGTACCGTTCGACTGACAAAGGGGAAAGCTGGCAAAAAATCGAAACGGAGACTGAGGCCTCGTTGATGGATGCGACCGTTCTGAAAAATGGTTCGATATATATCGTGGGACTCGGTGGAAACATACTGAAAAGCTCAGATCACGGTAAAACCTTTGTACTGAAAACTCGTAAAGACCGTAAAACGCTGACTGCAATTTCCGAGACAGTCAGTGGACAACTGATCATGAGTGGCAGCGCTGGCATCACAATAGGGCCTGGAGACTAGAAATGGGTACTAAATCGAGTCTGGTTCGGCGTATTAGTGAAATAATCTTCAGCGTCAGGCCCCTGGTACTGCTGCTCTTCATGGTTATCACCCTGTTCATGCTATGGAGCGCAACAGCACTCAGGGTCGACGCGGGTTTCAACAAGCTTCTGCCGCTTGAGCACCCCTACATGAAAACCTTTGTTAAATACCAGACAGAATTTGGTGGCGCTAACCGCATACTAATCGCCATTACTGTCAACAAAGACGACATCTTTACTGCAGAATTTTTCAACACGCTGAAAAATATCACCGATGAAGTTTTTTTTATTCCCGGCGTCGACCGCGCACAGGTCAAGT
The DNA here is from genome assembly GCA_029287915.1 of Arenicellales bacterium. Taxonomy (GTDB): domain Bacteria; phylum Pseudomonadota; class Gammaproteobacteria; order BMS3Bbin11; family BMS3Bbin11; genus BMS3Bbin11. The sequence goes on along the minus strand of JARFQE010000091.1, from coordinate 15,848 downwards.
CTCTATTCACACCAAATGTACGATTCATCGAAATTGTCGAAGATGGCTTCGCCGGCGGTAATGTCATACCGGCTGAATTCCAGGGCACTGAAGAGGACCTTGTGCAGGTAAGAAAGAACATCATCAAATCAGGACAGGTGGGTAGACTGGTTGCAAATAATTTTAACGGGGCCATGGTCACAGCTGGTCTGCTGGAAAAAGATCCGACAAGCGGAAAACGCATCGACTATCAGGAAGTTGCAAAACGCCTTGAAGAAATACGTCAGAAACATGAAACCAGTAACATCCATATCATTGGATTTGCCAAGGTCGTCGGTGATATTACTGAAGGTGCCGAGAATGTTCTGCTGTTCTTTGCTATTTCCTTCCTTATCACTGGCCTGCTTGTTTATCTGTATTCCCTGTCCATGTGGTTGACAGTACTCCCTTTGTTCGCCTCCCTGACTGCTGTTAGCTGGCAGCTGGGTCTGCTGCCTATACTTGGCTTTGGCATCGATCCAATGTCAATACTGGTTCCCTTTCTGATTTTCGCCATTGGCGTCAGTCACGGTGTACAGATGATCAATTCCATGCGATCAGAAATCTTTAATGGTATATCGCCAAAAAAAGCAGCAAAGGCCAGTTTTCAGCGTTTATTGATACCAGGTGGCATAGCCCTGGCCAGTGATACGATAGGCTTTTTGACCATACTGCTGATCAAGATAGAAATTATTCAGGAGATGGCTATAACCGCGAGTATAGGTGTTGCAGTAATCATCCTGACCAATCTGTTTCTACTACCGGTATTGTTATCGTACCTGCCCGAAGCTGAAAGCCAGCTGCAGCAGCGACTGATTGCTCGCAGCGAACGTCTAAAAACATTCTGGCACCGACTATCAGCATTTTCCGTTAATCCTCTGGCAACACTTACAATAATTGTCAGTCTGACACTGTTCGGCTCTGGACTCTGGAAAGCTTCAGATATTGAAATCGGTGACCTTGAACAGGGGGTACCCGAACTGCGTAGTGACTCCCGCTACAATATTGATAGTGCGATCATTACTGAACGTTTTTCCATTGGCGTTGATATCCTGAAGGTGATTGCAGAGACGCGTGCAGATGGATGCATCGATCACGATATCATGTCCACCATCGATCGGTTTAACTGGCATATGCAGAATGTGAATGGTGTACAGTCAGTCATTTCCTTGCCGACACTGGCAAGGCTATACAATGCCGGCTGGAATGAAGGCAATCCAAAATGGCAGGTACTGCCACGTAATCAGCAGGTACTTGTGCAGGCCATAACGCCGGTCGACACGTCTACGGGTTTGTTGAATGAGGATTGCAGTGCTATGCCAGTACTGATATTCACCTCAGACCATAAGGCAAAAACGATATCAAGGATAGTCGATGCAGTAAAAGCATTTGAAAATGAGAACAACACTGATGCAGTACATTTTAAGCTGGCCAGCGCAAATGTTGGCGTCATGGCAGCAACCAACGAAGCGGTGGATGCCGCCCAGTTCCCAATGCTGATCTATGTCTATGCTGCAATTATCACTCTGTGCCTGATCACTTTTCGTTCATTGCGGGCAACATTATGCATAGTACTGCCTCTAGGACTGGTATCTGTATTGGCCTATGCCCTGATGACCTTACTGGACATCGGTCTTAAAGTTTCTACTCTGCCTGTGGTCGCGCTTGGTGTGGGTATTGGCGTTGATTATGGAATCTATATCTTTAGTCGTCTACATGAACTACTGGATGAAGGAAAGTCTCTGCGTGATGCCTATGAACTCACTCTGAATATGACGGGAAACGCGGTTCTGTTTACCGGACTTACCCTGGCTATCGGCGTATTTACCTGGATATTTTCTGATCTGCAGTTCCAGGTAGACATGGGTATCGTTCTAACATTCATGTTCCTGCTGAATATGATTGCCTCGATTACTGTCCTTCCCGCACTGGCAGCATTGTTTTACCGCAAGCGTTATTGATGATGCCTGCACAAGGCTGTGGATTGCCATGTCGGTCGGTTTTTCTTATTTCTTTAGATTTCTAGTATTGAGGTGCGTTTTCGTCCTTCATGGGCGAAGCATCAAGCTGTGCGCTAGCACAATAATAATGAAAAACTGAGATAGGAAGGGCTATACCATCAGCCGTGCAACAAAATAAAACAAAAAAAAGGAGGCCACCGGCCTCCCCTTTTTATGCAGAAGCAATTCTGCGTTAAGAACTGCTTTACTCCGCGGGTGCAGGAACTGGTGCTGCAGGATAAGCTGGGGCATAGCCACCACCATATGGTGCGCCGTAGTATCCACCTCCGTATGGAGCGCCGTAGTATCCGCCTCCGTAAGGAGCGCCGTAGTATCCAGGACCACCATATGGGCCACCCCATGGTCCACCGCCCCATGGTCCACCACCATAATAGCCATCATAGTAGTCATCATCCCAGGAGTCGGACATTTCTTCCATCCAGTACATTGGCGTCCAGACGGGCCAGTCATTGTAGCCGTAACCGCCCCAGCGATCACCACCCCACCAGCCACTGGCACTCAGTGATGCTGCCAGCAGTAAAGCACCTATAGATACAGATAAAGACTTTTTCATAGCAACCTCCGTTAAAATGTTGTCGAAATAGTATATTACTATTCTCTTATATTGGCAATCAAATATTACGTCACCTGGCTGACTTTATTCAGTTTGCAGCTCAACAAATTCAAGGCCATTACCGTCAGGATCACGACAAAATAGCGCGCGTCGCCCGGACTTGCTCATATGATACGGTATACCTTGCTGTTTTAACGCTTCTCCGATCATATTTATATCGGACACGGAGAAAGCACAATGTGAATCACGTCCCGGATGCTCCGCGCCGGTGCCTGTTGTTATTTTATCAAGACAAAGCAGATGGATTTGCTGTGCCCCTATTTTAAGCCATATACCCGGAAAAGGGAGCTTCGGCCGACTGTCATCCTGTTCCAGCCCCAGCACATCGATATAAAAATTACTTGATCTTTGCAGATCTGACACGAGCAGGCTGACATGATGTAAACCTGAAAAATTATTTTTTGACTGCGTCATTCTTTTTCCCAAAATTTTGAATTTCTACTGCTTTTTCCTTGCTCAGTACACGCCAGGGTAATGGAATCAATGCCGCTACATATTTTCGGTACATTCGATACTGGTCGCCGTGGAAAGCGATCAACTTACCTTCCTCGAGACGAGAACCGATAATTAAATACAGACTGATCAAGATAGCTGAAATCAAAAATGAAGTATTCATATCTCTGGTCCAGATTAATACCAGGGCCAGAGCATACCAGGGGTGGCGAACATATCGATGCAACACTGAAAGCTTTAATGATCCCTCTTCTGTAATATCTACCCTGCTCTCTTTCAGCTGACGGGTGCCGAGGAATTCAGCATTATCATAGGATCTCAATGACCAGAGAAAACCTGCTACCGCCATTAGCGTCAGTATATTCGCTAAATTACGCCAGTTCCCGGACCACTGCCAGACGACATCACCCGGAAACAAAAACATAACAAAAACCGGTGGCAATAGTAACAATATGGATAGAAAATTAAATATCAGTCGGTACCAGGGCATGATGCGCGGATAATACTGTAATATTAACTGCTTGAATTGTAAGGAGGCAAAAAGCGAATGGACAAAAAAATACAGCAACCACAGTATAATCAGAACGATATGGTCGCTGATGGTACTGATAAGCTGTGAAACTGCCATCAACTACACCCCGCTGCTTCAAAATCAGATTATGGGAACTAAAATAGAAAGAATAGCCGAATGGGTACTGAGAACCAATGCCCATCTACCATTACCCGTACTTCACGTCATTGGCAATTTCATCGGTAGCCTACTGGCAATCATTCCGAGCAAGCGGGTACTTACCTGTCATACTAATATCGAGGCATGTTTTCCTGAGCTTTCAGACATTGAACAAAGGCGGCTGCTAAGAAAAAATTTTCGCCAGACCGCATGCAATCTAATGGAGGTTGGCAAATTCTGGCTACAGCCCGCTGAAAAAAATCTGGCCCTGATAAGATCGGTCAGCGGTGAAGAATATGTCCGCCACTGTCTTAAAAATGGAAAAGGAGTAATCCTGGCAACCCCACACCTGGGTTCATGGGAGCTCTTTGGTAGTTATTGCTCGTCTGAATATCCGCTTACCAGTATGTTTCGAAAACCACCTTTAAAAGGACTGAACAAGCTTATAAAAGACGGACGTGAAGGTAGTGGAGGACGCTATGTGCCAACAGATAGCAGCGGCATCCGTGCCCTGCTAAAAGCTCTGCGCAAAGGTGAATTGATAGGCATCCTGCCTGATCAGGTTCCCTCGCAGGGTGGTGTTATAGCACCCTTTTTTGGTAAGCCGGCTTTGACCATGAATTTATTGAGCAGCCTTGCGATCAAAACAAATGCCACGGTTATCTTCGGCTTTGCAGAACGGCTCCCGTGGTCGCGCGGTTTTCGCCTGCATTTTCTTCCGCCTGATGAACTTATCACAACTACTTCAGTAGAAGAATCTGCGGCGCGCATTAACGCTCAGGTAGAGAAATGTATACGCATGGCACCGGATCAGTATCTATGGGTGTATAAGCGTTTTCAGAAAAATGGTGAAAAATTTTATGATAAATAATGGCTTTTCCTGGTTATAGTTACGATAGTAACTCGAAGTTAAAATTACAATAGACTTGCTTCAAGCAGCACAGCAAAGACAATATAAACAATATGCATACCCGTATTCTTAATGAAACCCCTTGCCATGCACCAGGCACTGGCTTTTCGTTGAATGCGGGTCATGTTTGATATTAATTTTTAAGGAAAACATATGGAAGCTCTCAACCTTGCAGCAATACAGCGGTATCTAGGTAAGCTCAATGAAGACAGTAAGGCGGATCCCTGGGTAATTAAAGACGACAAACTACACAAGGAATTTGTCTTTGATAATTTTATCGAGGCGTTTGGCTTCATGACCCGAGTAGCGATCATCGCTGAAGAGATGAACCACCACCCGGAATGGTTTAATGTCTATAAAAAAGTGCTTATCGATCTCAGCACACATGAAGCAGGTGGAATATCAGAGCTGGATTTTCAGCTGGCCAGTAAAATAGAACAACTTTTATAGCTGGCTATATCAGCAATCATTTGGTTTATTTAGTTGTCGATGTTCTCCTAGCTGCATACATAATGACCAACATGACAGGTGAAATTATCCACAACAAAGGATCGATCAGGTAGTCCCAGGAATTGTTTGAAGACAGGATGCCGATTTCATCTGCAGCGACAACAATCAACAGAATGACAGCAAGATGTCGCTGCTGAAACAACCAGTAAAAAATTGAAAGCGCGAGTAGAAGCAAAGACAGTTCAAAACTATATCCCAACGAATAGGGGTCAAACTGTGTCAGCCCCAGTGTCGCGGGAAATAACAGCAGCCCCGCGATGAAGATAACAAGGTAAATATGGACCCTCGTATACGATCCAGTAAGACTGAAGCCAGTCAGGTTGCGTAGAATAAAACCTGTCAGCAATATCATGGTCACTACGCTTAATTCACCAACCGCGCCATTGATCCATAGCCATGGCTTAGTTCCTGCTACGGGTAAAATAACTGACAGCAAAACAAGGCAGGCCATAGCGAGCCACCGATATGGCGGTTTCAACAGCAAGCTGAGCTGGACACCAAATGCAGCCACTATTAACAATGTACCGATATTCATCATTAAGTGACTCATTACTGTTGCTCCAGCCAGGCCTGATTAAAATGCACATAGGCAATGCGTTTTCGCTGCCATGTGTAGACCAGATGGTATTCACCCTTTGCTGTTTTAATAAGAAACGGGTAGGAAAACTCTAACTTATTACCTTGCTTATCCAGCTCAGCAGATTCGAGTATCAATCTTTTTTCCCAGTTCATACCGGCATTCACTGAAACAGATAGTGCAAGATGGTAACGATCCCACTTCGCGTCATTGTAGGCCAGCACCAGAGCGGATTTATTACCGACTACCGATATCGCTGCATCCGGGTTATTAAGGTCTATGTATTCAGCGTCGGACCACTTTTGGCCGCCCTTTTCCGCGTACGCGCGGACTACGTTTCTGGTCGCATCAGTATTTCGCATCAGCGCAAGTAGACGATCATTCTCCAGCTTCGCGATAGATGGCTGGATGGTGTATCGTCCATGCGTGATACGAACTTTATTTACTACTTCGCCATCTTGCGTCACGCGTAATAGCTCAGCAAACTTACCCGCCAGCTCATGGTATGCAGGCAAACCAATAGTGCCATCCTGATAGAAAAAAGGGCGACCTTTTACCAGCGTACTGAGATTTAAAAATGGCGATGAAATCAGGCGTTTTGTACTGCCCCAGCTACGACCAGCATCGTGCGACACTACCATATTGATGGTGCTGGTTGACCAACCTCCGATTGTGGTTGAAACAAAAAACATCCATACCGTCTTTGTTCCATCAGACAATAACACCGGATTGCCGAGCTTTCTGATATAACGCCCAAGGTCGTTTGCTACCCGATCGTGATCTAACAGCACTTCAGGCTCACTCCAGTCTGTCTCATCGGCTCCCTTGCGTGAGCTGTATATTGCCACATCCGATGCCCCCTCACGTGAACCGCCATACCAGACAGCCAGCAACTCATTATCAGCCAGGGAAACTATTGACGATGAATGGACGCTATCGGTTGGGCCCTGTTGAAAAATAAATGACTTCTGGAATACAGGCTGCTGTTCGGTACTAGCAGATTGTTTTTCAGACTGTATATTCCAACTCACTGTTCTGTTAGACGATTGCCATAGTGCAACCGTGGCAAGCACGACCACTGCAGAAATAAAAACCAGTAATTTCATTGTGCTATGCATTGCTTTGCCGTTGACCGAACAAGAATGAGCTCTGTGCCCAGTAAATCAAGATCTCGTTCCATGAAAGCCTGTTTCCAGTCATCTGAACTGGCATCTTCATGTGCAATGTTCAACCATGAACCCCTTGAAGATAAAACACGATAACGGCCAAGTTCTGACCAGCTATGGTTTAATTTATCCAGCTGCATTCTGGCTGTAATAAAGTGTTTGACCGGGCTAAAAATCAGGATACCTTTACAGCTATCACGTTTCTCCTGTGGCAATGTCCACAGGCGTGATGTATCTCGCATACCGACCCCGGCTACGATTGGCAGCATGGCAGGCTGCGGACCGGCAAACAGCACCACATACTCGCCCTTGACTTTCTCTACCACACCATCAGGTATTCTGTTAATCCCCAATGCTGGATAAATCATGCTGATGATACCTAGCCAGTAAACAATTGATATAACAGCCATTTGCAAAAGATCCTTTGCTCGCCACCAGCTGAAACCAAATACAAACATAAAAAATAGAGGAACAATAAGTATCGCTTGCCAGCCTCTGAACCAGATCAGAAAAAAACATAGCAGGCCACCTATTAGCAACGACAGTGCCGCACCAGTCTTTAACCAGATTCGATACTCGGCGAGCCTGTCTTTTTCAAGGATCAGCATAGTCACCAGCAATGATAAAGGGATCATGCAGCCATAAAGGTAGCGACTGAAACTTTTAAAAAAGAAAAATGGCAGAATCGCTACGATCAGCCAGATGACAAGAAACTTTTTCGTGCTGATGACCTGACTGATTTTGTGATCAGTTGTTAATGGCTGTGTTTGCTTACGTAACATAAACGCCAGGCCCGCAGGAGACCACGGCAATGCCAATACAAGCAAACTGAATATTGGACTAAGTGAGAAATTGAACAGTTCCCGCTCAGCCACTTCGGATGAAAAAGTTTTCGCGAGTAGATCAGGATACTGTAAATAGATAAAGACAAACCAGGGCACGACTAACAGGAGAAATGCTAGTAAACCTGTCAGACCCGCATGCCACGATCGCCTGAAAAATGCATGTATACCTGGAGCGGCGATTAATAAAGCCAGCATTGCCGAAAAATAAAAGAAAAATGCCACCGGCCCCTTGACCAAAAAAGCAAGACCGAGTGAAAGCCCTGATCCGATGATATAGATAGTACTTTCGCTTTTTAGCCAGTTCAGCAGAAACAGCACAGCCAGTGCCGATAATGCAGCGACGGGAATATCAAGCATCAGGCGACGGCCATCAATCATGATTCCAATACTTCCAAGCACTATGAGTCCTGCAAAAAGCATTGCTTTCCTGTCTCTGAATAAACACCACGCTATCAGGCTGCAGGCCACTGAAAATAATGCAGCGAAAAATACACCGATGATACGTCCGGAGAACAGAGAAACGCCAAAGGTTTCATATGAAATCTTGCCCAACCAGTAAATTAGAGGAGGTTTTTTCAGCCGTGGTTCACCATCCAGCCAGGGCAACCAGCCATGCCCGCCCTCAATCATATGCATAGGTGTGCGCAGGCCAAGCAAATACTCGTCTTTACCGGTTATTCCTGTAACGTCAGAAATTCCCGGTAAAAGAACTGCAACTGCCAGTAGGAATAGAATTAGCGCAAGTATGAATGGTCTGGGGAGTGTCAAGAAACTAATGCATCTATCAGTCGGTCTTCGTAATCTGCACGATTACTCATTACCTCACCGAGCATGGCAAGATCATTCGTAAGGTTACTGTAATCGATGACATGATCATGTTCATCGTACTTGTCATTAAAGGCGAGGGCGACATCAGTTGTATCTTCTATGCAGGAATATACGTGTGCCGCTACTTCCAGTACCTGTTGACGCCGTTCACCACCATTTGATAGACGATCATAAATAGCAAAATGCCCGGCAGCTATATAATCGATCATCTTCTGGCAAAAGGCTTTCAGTTTCAAATCAACAGGCTCATTTGTATTATATGGATCAAGCCCTGCCAACTGACAGAACAGCACCAGCATTTCCTGTCTCTCAGCAACCAGTTTTAATATTTGCTCTCTGGTATATTCCCTTTTATTCACAGATTTAGCCATCTTTTATCACCTGCAAGTTTTCTCCAAGTTTTTATTATCTTTTACATCATCGCACTAATAGCATTCAGCGTAAAATTTCGTGTCACCTCAGCCAGTCACCCGGGACTTACTGGTGAAACATCAGAATGATCATGGTTCCGCTTTATAGCGGTCCAGGACATTACTTCGAACCTGTTTACTGACAAATATCACATCGGCAAAACGCAGTTGTCCATTTGCCGCTCGGTACAGATCGTAGATATTGAATATAGTGTACCCAAATTGCTGCAGATAATTCCATAAATCACGTAATAAAGGATTATTTTCATAGTGTGGAACAAACAGGGCTTCGCTATAGAGAATTGATATTCTCTGTTGATGCAGAGCCTTTTCAGCACCCTGTAATGCCATCAGTTCGCCGCCCTGAATATCAAGTTTCAGTATATCAACGCTTTCAATGCCATGCTGTTTCATTACCTCATCTATGGTAATCGTCTCTATATCCAGTTGCGTTTTCGCAGCGGCGGCTTTACTGTAATACCTGCGGCCAGATTTATCCCGAGGTAGCAATGAATTTGTCGCATCGTTTTCATTTACGTAAAAGGTTTTCATCCCACAGCTATCTGAAACTGCCTGATCAAAAACATGTATTGTCGGGTCGGAGGAATACCTTGACCGGAGAAACCTCACATTATCAGGGAAAGGTTCGAAACAGTAGACACTTGAATCCTTGAACAGGCCTTTATAACGATTCACAGTCTCTCCCATATGGGCACCAATATCAAAAATAACCGGATCACTTACGCCCAGCTTTTCGATAAACTCTTTCTGTGCAAAGTACGGGTCCAGAGGAAATGTTCCTATCGTGGGCCGGGTTCTTCGCAGTTCGAGTCCAATAGAGGCCAGCAAGGTTTTAATCAATGATTTCATATCCCGATCCAGGCGTTACTTCCAATCAATTCGAAATTCACGGTTTGCGGAAGAATTGAGGTATGCGCGACAATACCTTTCTCACCATAAAAACTGGAGTTACAGCGAGACCATTTTTTCTGCAGGCCCTGTATGCCTCAAGATTACCTTTAATCACATTACTGAGATTATTACTTGTCACACCTCCCATACGCATGTTCACCATAACTCCTGGCAGATACTGAGTTCTAATCCTGTTCACTGCCAGAAAACGCATCGTCAAATCAAAATCTGACTGTATTTTCAGATCAACATCATACATGCCATAGCGGAGATATATTTCCCGCTTTACGAAAAAAGTTGGGTGAGGCGGCATCCATCCTTTGTTAAACATCCCATCATGATAGGATCGGGATTCCCAGTAGCGAACAATCCTGTAAGGTTTTTCCCTTGTCACAAAGACGATATCGCCATACACTGCATCAAGTTTATTGTCTTCATTGAAAGCACTAACAACTTTGCTTATGACACCGTTATCCACGTACCAGTCATCCGCATTGAGTGTACCGACAACATCACCAGTTGCGATATCTATACCCTTGTTCATCGCATCATAGATACCATCGTCCGGTTCAGACACGACTGCTGACAGGTGCTCTCGATATCTGTTTACAACATCCAGCGTGCCATCTGTCGAGCCACCATCGATTACTATATACTCTATATTGTCATAATCCTGTTCAATGACTGATTTTATCGTATCTTCTATGGTATCAGCAGCATTATAGACAACGGTTATGACTGAGACTTTCATAACTATCAGCCAGCCTGTGAGGCAAGCCGCTGAACACCCTTGCTCGCGATAATAATACCGTCTGGCTGGTGCCGTGTATCTTCCTTTTCGTATTCAATTGAATAGTCGTTACTTGTTAACATATTTATACATTGCTGATGAATCACCTTTCCATGTGTGCCGATAATAAACGTCTTCACTTTTCCCGATTCAAGAACAGCCTGACCTCCTGATAGAATATCTAGCTCCAGCCCCTGCACATCCATTGATAACAAATCGATTTGCCGGCCGACCTGATTCACCAGCGTTTCCAGCGAGACTGTATCAATATCTGATTTCCTGCCGGCACCTGCTGCATATCGCTTTACACCAATGCTACCAAGTAGCCCTTTTGTCAGGTTCTTCAGCTGCAATATAAACAGATGGAGCATTCCAAAACCTTCCTTATTTACCAGCAATTGGCTCTCATAACCTTTTTCAAGAAAACCGGCACGGCCTTCGGTAGCACCAACAGCGTATTTATGAATAACGAAATCCTGTGCTTTTAGATTATTAAGCAGAATATTTTCGTTTAAGTAGTTTCGAAATAATTCCAGAGGTTCCACTGCATGGATACGTAGTTTTGGTGATAGTTTCTTAGCCAGTATCACATAGTAACCGATGGCAGTACCAATATTGACGAAGCATGAATGTTCGGGCAGTGAAGTTACTATCTCTATAAACAGGTCTTCTTCATCAGCTTCATGAACATTTCTAGTCTTGTAGCGCTGGCGCTGTGCCGGCATCAGATGGTCGTCATAGACACAGACACCGTTTTCAAACTTATGTATCTTTCTACTCATAAATCTTTATTGTCATGGTCTGCAACAGGCTTACTTTTCGGCAAGCAGTATATATTTTTTATAAATACCAAGTGCATTTAGATAGAGCTCATTATCCTCCTGTAATTCAACTGCATCCTTCATATTATCTTTATTCTTATCAGGGCGATAAAGGTGGGTCACCTTCCCATTGTCCAGACTCCTGTTTCGTCTATCAATTTCATCAAATACAGCAGCTTTCGCCTGCTCATCATGATCCGGGAACAGATTAAATTTGGTGCTGAAGCGTTTATTTACCCGCTCAATAATCTTACCAAAGTGCTCAGTGACATCGTCAAAATTTGCAACAACAAAGCTGTCTCTTAATTTGTACAGATCAGAATAAAAACGTGTGTAATCCTCTAGCGCATCAGCAACCGGGATAAAGTCATGCCTGACAACGAGGGAACGAACAGCCTCTAATGGGTGGCGTATTAACAGAATAACCGGTATCTGATATTTTACAGAACGAATGATCTGTGCCTGAACATGCAAATGATGACCCACCTCATTCCACTGAATTTCATTAACATGCTTGAAGGCATAGACTGCATAAGTATTTGCAGAACGCGGATAACCCTCTATGGTGATCCGTGTACGACGGGTAACCATCAGTTTTCTGTTATACGAACTTAACTTGTAGAGGCTAAAAAACATCCACGGATATCTGGCAGTAAACTGTCTGACCCGAAAACGCCTGTTTCTGAGCCATCTTACAAAATTTTTCATAACCCTAATCTGTCATGTTCTACTGCAGAGCCTGCATGCGCCTGGTCACTTCGCTCTTGATATCCCGTAGACCTGAGAGTCCTGCATAGATATGAATACCAAGTTTATATCTTATTACTAGCAGCATAAGAATGTTCACCAGGACAATGCCAGACGATGATGCTATTGCCATACCAAGCCCGCCATACAGATCCGTCAGCCAGACTCCCATAAGTATTGTAAGTCCGCCTACAGCAATATTGATAATCATTGCACTTTTCTGATTATCAGTCATGTTAAGAACAAATCCTCCTGAGCCGGCCCAAACATGAAATAACCAGCCGACCGCCAGTATCATCATGACTTTCCAGTTGCCAGAATAAATATCGCCAAACAGGAACTGCGGCAACCAGTCACCAAGAACCAGCAAGACCAGAAAAACACCCAGCGAACATAGCGTAGTTAAACCTGCAGAAACCTGCAGCATTCGCTCCATTTTCCTTATATCATCATTTGCGTACAGCTCGGATATTAATGGTGGCAGTACGCTATTAACAATGACCAGCGGAAAACTGACCAGCAGTGCAACTCTAGCAACCAGACCAAACGCTGCAACTTCCTCCGGTGGTCGTAGATAACCCAGTATCCAGATTTCTGCATGAGTCATCAGGATAAGAGCCATACTTGAAAACCAGAAAGGCCAGGCCATGATGAAGAGCGTTTTTATTGAGCCATTGCTCTCCCCTTCAGAGCAATTTTGTAATCGTTGACGAATCTTGAGTGTCGCCAGAAGTGACAGAAGCAGACCTGCAAGGATAAATATTACGATCAGTTGTTTCAGTGTTATTGCGACAGAAACGTACCAGGCAGTAGTTAGTGTTATTGAAACGATTAGAATATTGCCCAGACCTGTCAGGGCACCGCCATAAAATATTGCCGCCGCAATATAATGGAAGCCACGACAGGTTTCTGCCAGCAAGCTGGTTACGACGGTCACTATTAGCCACAAAGCTATCAGTGGCATAAGTTCTGCAAGCAAATGTCCATGTGAAAGCTTTCCTGCAAGCCAGATTCCAGCAGGACTGACAAGAACCAGTGTAGTTGCCATAGCAGTCAGAGACACTGCAGCGAAAACATGTTTAATATGGGACACTGCACGTGCCTGTTCGCCACTGATAACAGCATCAGGGATAACGCGTAGCAACGTTTTACCAAATCCAAAGTCTGCGATAACTGCTCCTACGGTAACAATGCTTAGTGCCAGTAGAAACAATCCAGTCTCCGCAGGCGACAGTAAGCGTGCCACGAGAGCATTTACTAGAACCACACCAACAGCAACAAACGTGCGGCCCAGAACAGCGATAATGCCACCGCGCAGCAGGCGTTGACTGACTGATTTCATATTGCTTGTCGGTGTAATAATTTAGAATCGCAGAACAATAACATAAAGAACGACTATAGCGGATACCTGTTGAGACATTCCGTATACGATGGAGAGACCCTTACAAAGACATTATATGTGCGCGCACTACTTCAATCACCTTTTCACCATAGTGATCCAGTTTGTGTTGACCAATGCCCGGGACTTCCAGCAGGGAGTCGACATTACCAGGACGTAGTTGTGAAATGGCAGCCAGTGTCGTGTCATGAAAAATAACATATGGAGGTACTCCCTGGATTTCAGCAAGTTGTTTGCGCAACGCGCGTAAGTCATTATATAGCTGTCTATCCTCATCCAGCACTTCTATCGGCAGACGTCTTTCTCTCTTTTTGCTGTCCTTATCCGGCTCTCGTTGGCGACGCAGTTCCAGTATGCTTTCATTACGGAGCAGCGGCCGGCATTTCTCGGTCAGACGTAATACACCAAAACCTTCGTGATCAACCTCAAGATACCCCAGCGCAATCAATTGTCTAAATAAAGTTCGCCACTGCGAAACTCTGTCTTTTGCTCCTATACCAAAAGTAGATTGCTGATCATGACCATTGTGCTGAATACGGTCATCATGCTTGCCACGCAACACTTTAATCAGATAGTTGACACCAAATTTCTGACCACAGCGATAGACGCATGATAGTGCCATGCGTGCAGCCTCGCTGGCATTCCAAAGCTCTGGTGGGCTCAGGCAATTATCACAGTTCCCACAGGGTTCATTCAGGACTTCACCAAAATAGGCAAGCAGGGTCTGGCGTCGGCACTGTCCTGATTCACACAATCCCAGCATCACTTCCAGCTTGTGGATTGAAACACGCTTGTAATTTTCAGCCGCTTCACTGGAAGTCACCATCTGCCGCAGCATGATAACGTCCTGTAATCCATAGTTCATCCAGGTATTAGCCGGCAGGCCATCTCTTCCAGCACGACCAGTTTCCTGATAATAGGCTTCTATACTCTTTGGCAGACTGAGATGAGCAACAAAGCGTACATCGGGCTTATCGATCCCCATACCAAATGCAATTGTAGCAACGATAATCACCTCTTCGTCACGTAAAAAGCGGTTATGATGCTGCTGACGCGTGCTATTACTGAGGCCGGCATGATAAGGCAATGCAATGCGGCCCTTTGCCGTCAGCCACTCCGCTGTTTTCTCGACCTTTTTACGCGATAGACAATAGACGATGCCGGAATCATGTGGATGCTCCTGCTGCAGAAAACGCCACAATCGATGCAAACCATTCTGACCTTCATCAATCTGGTAACGGATATTCTTACGGTCAAAACTGCTGATGTAGGTACTGGCATGATGAAGATCAAGCTGGCTCTTAATTTCACTACGTGTCGCTACATCAGCGGTAGCAGTGAGAGCGATACGAGGCACATCACAAAAACGTTCATGCAGGATTGACAATCGTTGATATTCGGGTCGAAAATCATGCCCCCATTGCGACACACAGTGGGCTTCATCAATGGCAAATAGCGCGATATGGCAGCGCCCCAGCAGATTCAGTGTATACTCGTTGAGCAGGCGTTCGGGTGCGATGTACAGTAGATCCAGTTCGCCATCTAACAAAGCCCTTTCAATTTCTCTCTGGCTATCCCGATCAAGTGTTGAATTTATGAAGGCACTCGAAATGCCCAGCTGTTTCAGTGCATCAACCTGATCCTGCATCAGCGCAATCAGCGGTGAAATTATGATTCCTGTGCCATATCGGCAGATTGCCGGGATCTGATAGCACAGTGACTTACCACCACCCGTAGGCATCAAAGCCAGGACATCATTGCCATCCAGTAGAGTTTGAATGATATCAGCCTGATTATGGCGGAATTCATTATAACCAAAGATGTTTCGTAAAATCTCGACAGCCCTTTTCATGGCGGTGGAGAATGCCGCTTGGCGATGAGGGTTGCAAGTCTGTTTTTTACAAAAACTACCTATTTTGAAATGTATTGCTTGCAAAACCCTCTATTCCAACGCTATGGATCGAAGCTTGTTCGCTTCAACGCTATCGGTCACAATGACAGGGGTGAAAAGACCTTTGTTATTTTATTCGAATTTCATACCTCGCGGATAACAATACCTGATCTTTAAAACCTGTTAGTAAACAAGCAGTTCACCGCTAACAAGAAGCTGTCTGATCTGATCCATTTTTCCCAGTTTATCATTCACAATATCATCTAC
>JARFQE010000084.1 GCA_029287915.1 Arenicellales bacterium | reverse complement strand
GCTCCCCCGTTCCGCATCGCTCCAGACGATGCGGTCGAACCTGGGCACGGTTCTCATCCTTGAGCTCCTGATAATAAAAAAGGCCCCTAAACAGGGGCCTTCTTTATTATATGGCTGGGGGACAAGGATTCGAACCTTGGTTGGCGGAGTCAGAGTCCGCAGTCCTGCCGCTAGACGATCCCCCATTAGGAAAATGTAGGAAAATGTCGGCGTACAGTACCTACATAAATACTAACGTTTAGAGAATTGAGGTGCCTTGCGAGCCTTGTGCAGACCAAATTTCTTGCGTTCTACCTTACGCGCATCCCGTGTAACGAAACCGGCTCTGCGTAATGGTAAACGAAGTTCTTCGTCATACTGCATCAATGCACGAGTAATACCATGACGAATTGCACCTGCCTGGCCACTGATACCACCGCCACTGACTGTCACATTGATGTCCAGCTTGCCTTCCATTTCAGCCAGTTTCAGTGGCTGGCGCACGATCATCCTGGCGGTTTCTCTGCCAAAAAACTCGTCCAGAGGACGTTTGTTGATAGAGATTTCACCTTTACCACTGGTGATGAATACGCGTGCCGTTGAACTTTTGCGGCGGCCTGTGCCGTAGTAGGTCTCTGCCGTTGCCATGGTTTATATCTCCAGTGTCTTCGGCTGCTGAGCCTGATGATTGTGTTCTGCACCTGTGTAGATGCGCAATTTTGACAGCATAGCACGCCCTAGAGGACCCTTTGGCATCATACCGCGTACTGCCGACATTATTATACGATCCGGGTATTTTTCACGCATGGTTTTAAGGTCGACTGACTTTATACCACCTGGAAAACCGCTATGGTGGTGATACATTTTGTCATTTTCCTTGTTACCAGTGACGCGTATTTTATCCGCGTTGATGATAACAACGTAGTCGCCAGTATCGACATGTGGCGTATAGATTGGTTTATGCTTGCCGCGCAGGTGGCGAGCCACCTCAGTTGCCAGACGGCCAAGGACTTTGTCAGTTGCATCAACAACATACCAGTCGTGCTGCACGGTTTCGGGCTTAGCCGAGATCGTTTTCATTAAATTACCCTATGTTCACTCAAACATGAAAGGGCGCGAATATTACTAAAAAGCATCACGTGCTACAAGTATTTACGAGTATTTGTCATAGTTTTTTGGCAAAAAAAAAGGCACGGCTATGGAGGTAGCCATGCCCAAACCACCAAAGGAGGATGGAGGAGTCTTTCATTGCCTGATCTCACAGGCTGATTTCCGAATCTGAACAACTTCGAAAACCATATAATCTTTCATATCATTTCCTACGTTGATTAGCATTCTCTAATATTCTTAACTATTTGTCAACACCTATTTTCAAGATATTTTGTCTGATATCAGTAATCTTTCAACCGGTTCGCCGTCACTTAACAGACTCTCGATGATTTCATCTATGTCTTCTTCGTCCATATAGGTATACCAGATCTCCTGTGGATAGATCACTATGACCGGACCAAGTTCACAGCGATCAAGACAGCCTGCGGTGTTGACACGAATCTGACCTTTGCCGGAATGACCCGATTCTTTAATCCTTCTTTTCATATAATCGCGTATTTCAGCGGCACGATTATCCTGGCAGCACGGACGGCCATCGGTACGCTTATTGGTACAGAAAAACACATGGTGTTTATAGTATGAAGTTTTCACAATGATCCCTAATCTAAAAATATCTGATCTAAAAATATCTGAGAATATAAAATAATGATCGAGCAACATGTTCCCGTCTGGGAAAAACAGGGTGCCTGGCCTACAATCCGATGTTCGCCCCTTTTTATCTATTATACCGACTTGCACTCTGGTTTATGACAGGAAATAGCACAACAGATACAGATAAGAAATTCATCATTGCTGAATCAGGACGCTGTGTTGCCTGTGGTCTTTGCCTGCCCTATTGTCCAACCTATCAGCTTGCCCAGCTTGAAACTGAGTCCCCACGCGGCAGGATAGCCTTGCTTTCAGCACTCGCCAGCGGCGAACTGGCAGCCACTGAAAACCTCAAACAATCACTTCAACATTGCCTGCTATGCCGTGCCTGCGAGAAAATGTGTCCTTCATCAGTGTCTTTTGCCAGATTGATGGACAAAGGTCGTTATCTGCATGAGCAGATGACTGACACGAAATCATTAAAAAAAATAACAACCAGAAAATCGATCGATTTTCTATTTCGCCATCCGGACTGGCTTCGCATAGCAGCGTATTTTGCGTTGCCGATGAAATCCCTGTATAGAAAAAAAATAAATAGCGCAAATATCGATCAACAAACTGGAAGATCCTTTATCGACTACCTGCCATCGATACAAACTCATAAACGGTGGAAAAATAAATACCCAGCTGACAATTCCAGCAAACAAGTAGGCCTTTTCCTGGGCTGTGTTTCCCGTAGCCTCGATGGAACCACTGTTGATGATGCTATCAATGTGCTCAACAGAATCGGCTACTCGGTATACATTCCTCCCCAACAGGTGTGCTGCGGCGCCCTGAGTCTACATGCGGGGAGAGAAAATTCATCGATCGAAATGATGCAAAAAAATATTCAGGCATTTGCAAGCACTGAGATGCCAATTATACATACTGCTAGTGGATGCGGCAGCATTCTATCCGAGTATTACCACTACCTTCCTGATAATGGTTTTTCAGACCGCATCAGTGAGGTATGCCACTTTATCGAAGCACATTGGCCACAAGAAACAATTCCTTCTTCACGCAGCATGACCGTCTTGCTGCATACACCCTGCAGTCTTGAAGGCACGACTGCAGAGGCTACTGCAGCTTATCGTCTGTTAAAGCGGGTTACTGATATTGATCTACGG
Source organism: Arenicellales bacterium (assembly GCA_029287915.1). GTDB lineage: Bacteria > Pseudomonadota > Gammaproteobacteria > BMS3Bbin11 > BMS3Bbin11 > BMS3Bbin11. Next base: position 9,442 of record JARFQE010000084.1, on the reverse strand, counting down.
CTGGTCAACAGTCCCTACCGCTGCTGCGGAGCATCTGGAACAAAGATGCTGACAGATTACAGCACATCCACCAGTCTGCGTGATCCTGTAGTAGAACAGGTCAAAGAAAATGCACCGGATATGGTTGTTAGCAGCAATATTGGATGTATGTTACATCTGTCTGAGGGCCTTCGTATTGCCGGGCTGGACATTCCTGTAAGGCATCCCGTCAGTCTGATTGCAGACATATTAATTGAAAACATGAAAGGATGATATTGTTCAAGATTGCACTATATAATCACGCCTGCGAATACATAGGGATAAGCAGCCATAACTTTCTACTCGGGAGATAAAATGCAGACGCGTAAAATTAGCCACGTTGACAAACTGCTCATCCAGGCTGAAGCAGCCTTGCGAACTGTATTTGGCAATCCACCGCTAAGCGGCCGACCCAACCCCGCAGACACGTATGCTGAAGTCGAGATGAGTGAAGCGGAGAAGAAACACACCGCCGGACTGATGCGAGTAAACCACTCTGGTGAAGTTTCTGCCCAGGGCCTTTACCAGGGACAGGCCCTGACAGCCAGGCTGCCCGATGTCAGAGAGAAAATGGAACAGGCAGCAGTAGAAGAAAATGATCATCTTGTCTGGTGTGAACAACGCCTGAATGATCTTGCTGCACACAAAAGCGTGCTTAACCCGGTCTGGTATACCGGCTCATTCCTGATTGGCGCGACCGCTGGCGCAGTAGGGGATAAATGGAGTCTTGGCTTTGTCGCTGAAACCGAGCACCAGGTTGTTCGACACCTTGATGAACATCTGCAATCGCTGCCGCAACACGATCAGCGAAGTCGGGCTGTACTTGAGCAGATGAAGACCGATGAGGCAAAACACGCCACCACAGCCTTACATCACGGTGGTGCAGAGCTACCACTGCCAGTAAAAACCATGATGGGCTTGATGTCGAAGGTGATGACCCGCACTGCGTACTGGATCTGATTAAAAACAATAGAAATTAGTGATCGACGTTGTGATTGTATAGTCAGTGGTCAGGGATGCTTTTCTTGTTACTCTTTATCCTTTTCGCTTAAATATGTCTGATAGCGCTCTTTGAAAAAACCCTCCATCTCATCTATCAGGGCGTCATTGTCTTCACCATGCATCAAATTTCTCATCATATAGGTAGAGGTTTTCTCAAACAGTTCTTTTGAATCAAGCATCGGGTAGGTTTTTGACAGCCTTCGTATGGCCTTTATCAGGGTCTCCTGTTGCGGACGAGGAATATCCACAGGTTGCTGAGGAACAGGTTCTGGTTCTTCGGCATAGCGTTGTGACAGAAACTCTGCATAGTCAGTCAGCGCCTGTTTCTGAGCCTCGGGCAAGAGCCGAAACTTTTTCAGTAAAACTTGTTCATAAACTGACATAGCAACTAAATTGATAGCAGGCAAATCATGAAAATTTTATGGTATCAGGCAGTCTCCGTTTCTTTTTTTAATATATTACAACGTTCATGCGCAAAGTTTAAAAACTCCTGCATGGCACGAATGCGAAACTTCTGTCGTTGATGAACCAGGGAGAAAGGACGATGTAAAGGAGGATCAATTTTTACAGACCGCAGGGTGTTTAACTGTAATTCTTTTGCCAGTGTGGTCTCGGACACAACAGAGACACCCAGACCGGATTCAACAGCATTCTTGATCGCTTCCGGGCTACCAAATTCCATGCTTAGATTCAGCTCAGTCATGGACATGTCATTTTCTTCCAGGTAGTCGCTTAAAACGCATCGTGTTCCTGACCCTTCCTCGCGCGAAACAAACGGGTAGTCTTTCAGTTCACTGACATGCACACTTTCTTTCTCTGCAAGAGGATGATTCGGTGCGACGATGACAACAAGATTATCCTGCCAGCAGTCTTCAACCACCAGGCTTTTGTTACCAACAGGAGATTCAACCAGTCCGATATCTATATCATTGTTTTCCACCATGTGGACGACGCCGAGTGAATTCGAAACCCGTAGACGTAATTTTACATCCGGATACAGTTCCTGAAACTCGCCCAGCAGGCGCGGCAACATATACTCGGCAACTGTAGTACTGGCACCGATAACCAGTACCCCGATAATCTCACCTGTGAGCGTGCGAATATCGTTATCCATCTCGCGATAAAGACCCAGAATCTGCTCTGAATAGGTAAAAACTTTTTTACCTACATCTGTCAGACTGATCTTGTTATGGGTCCGGTCAAATAAACGCGTATTGAAATACTCTTCAAGCTGGCGCACCTGAAAGGTCACCGCTGGTTGCGTCATGTGCAGAGAGTCCGCTGCTTTGGTAAAACTCAGTAAACGAGCAACGGTATTGAATACTTGTAGACGTCTGTCCGCCATTGTAATGCCTTGCCTGTTTTTAACAATTCGTACAGTCTAGGCTACCATTATATATAAGGCAATGCTTAATCACCTATTAGTAACATTGATACCTCATTTTTTTACATCGCGGCGAATATCTGCAAATCAAAAACCTTCCAGCTTCAACTTGAGGTCGGTCGGGCTACTAGCATACTGTAATGCCACTTCTTCGGTAATCTTTCCAGTGCGAAAAAGCTCGAGCAAGCTACGGTCGAAAGGAATCATTCCCTCTGCAGCAGTTCCCTTCTTTATCACTTCAGCAATTTCCGCCACACGAACTGGATCCAGAATATATTCACGAACCAGTGCAGAACAGGTCATCACTTCGGCCGCCAGTGCCCGCCCCTTTCCATCAGATCTTGGAAGCAAACGCTGGCTTACGATACCTTTAAGATTTCCGGCCAGTTTGGAGCGAATTGTTGGCTGTGCATTCGGCTGAAATGACGAAACAATACGATTGATGGTCTCCGCCGCATCAGGTGAATGTAGTGTTGAGAAAACCAGGTGGCCCGTTTCTGCAGCGGTAAGAGCGATATCAATCGTTTCAGGGTCACGCATCTCACCCAGCAGGATAACGTCAGGATCTTCACGCAGTGCTGCGCGCATTGCATCCGGGAAGGAACTTGTGTCAACACCTACTTCTCGCTGTGAGATAATCGATTTTTCATCTGTGAAAAGATATTCCACAGGATCTTCAATAGTTAAAATATGCTTGGCATAGGTCGTATTGATTTCACCTATCAATGAAGCAAGGCTGGTCGATTTACCGGAACCGGTTGCACCCGTCATCAACACCAGGCCACGCTCTTCGTGTACAAAACGACGCACAGTATCCGGCAAGCCCAATGCTTCCGGGCTGGGCACATCGGTATTTATCACACGCAATGCCATAGAGATGCTGCCTCGTTGATAGTAGGCATTGGCACGAACTCGCCCTATTCCCTTGAGGCCAAAGGAAAAATCAGCCTGCCGCAGTTTTTCAAAATCGTCTTTATTGTGCTCTGGAATAATCTTACTGGACAGCTCTTTCATAAAAGCAGGCGAAGTGGGCGGGAAACGTTCCATCGACCGAAGTACGCCATCGATACGGACAATCGGATGCGTGCGTGTACGTAAATGTATGTCAGATGCATTCTTGCCAACGGCAAGCTTCAAGAGGCTGGCAAGATACTGGATTGGGTCGATCTCTGCCTGATTTGATGCTGCTGATTGCTCGCTACTGCTCATTTGCTCTACTTCCTTCGCCTGTGCAGGCGCGCCGTCTGTATTATGTTACGTTACCATCAACATAATAATAACTATAACCTGAAATGATAATTCCAGCGTACAAACAGTGACCTGGTGACTTGCGCTGCTTATCTGAACTATTCATTCCTCAATATATTCCTGCCGAATTACTTACCCATTCATTTTTCTGATGTGACAATATCACTTAGCTTAACTATCACTTATTGCTAACATGACTGCCAGTAAAGTTTGCCACTGATAAAGATCATCATCGTCAACTCATTGATAATATGAGTTGAAAATACTACAGAGTACTCGCTTATGAATATAGATCATTTTTTTAGGATTGCATTTTTCGTTCCATTTGCAACCCTCGCATCCAGTCCTTCATGGGCAGAAGTAATCAGCCAGGAGCAGGCAATTGTATATGCACTTGAGCATAGTCCTGTTTTACACGGTGCCGCCTCTGGTGTACAGGCCCAAAATGAACAGATAAAGTCTGCCGAGGCCGCCAAACTACCCGTCATTGATCTTGATTATGGACTGGTCTATTCGGATAACCCTCTTGTGATACTGGGTAGTAAACTGAACAACCGCACAATTACCGCCGAGGACTTTTCCCCTGAAACGGTAAATGAGCCGGGGTTTTCTGATAATTACTTTAGTAATCTCAGGCTTAAACTTCCTCTATATACAGGGGGCAAGATTACTGCAGGCATTGATGAAGCCAATGCAAATTACGCTTCCTCTTTAGCACAGCAGATACGAACGAAATCAGAGGTAGTTTATCAGGTGAACCGCGCCTACCTGCTTGCTCAGGCAGCGCAAGAGGCTATCAAAATAGCACGCAGCAGTACCGAGTCGGCAAAAAAGCATGTAAAAACAACCCGAGATCTACTGGCAGACAACAGAACCGTTGCGTCTGACAATCTGACCGCAAAGGTGTATTACAGCTCGGTTAAAGGAGTCATTTCTCAGGCTGAGGCACAATACGAACAGGCACTGAATGCACTGAAGCAGGTAATGGGCTGGGATTTATCAGCAGAAATCAGCGTCGTACCATGGAAACATGCCAGCAAACAGGAACAGCTGCCTCAAATAAGCCTGGCAGAAACTCAGGCGTTGAACAACAGGCACGACCTCAAGGCCTCAGATCAGAACATCAATGCAGCCATGGCCCGCACGCGTATTGCCAGCAGCGCTTCCCGCGTTCAGCTTGGGCTGGAGGCCAGCGGCAGTCTCTATGCAGACGACCCGCTGGTGGATGAGTTGTCTGTTGGTGTCCTGGCGGTGGCAAAGGTCAACCTCTTCTCGGGTGGTGCAAATAAAAGTCGAGTCAGCGCAGCTCGTGAAGAAACCAAACGTCTGCAGGCAGAAAAAGCGGGTAAAGAACTGGAAATCCGCAAACAGGTACGTAATGCCTATGCATCAATCAGAGAAGGAAAGGACCGGATGAAGCTGGCCAGTGCTAACCTGGCTGATGCACAAAAAGCCGTTACCCAGGTCAATGAACGCTATGGTGAAGGCCGAACCATACTGATTGATTTACTGCAATCAGAACAGGCTTTGATGAAAAGCCGGTCTGAACTGCTGAATTCCCGTCTGTTGCTTGAAGCAAGCAAACTCGAGCTAAAACTTGCGATGGATGATTTTGCAGAGGCAAAAAAATGAAAAACATTGAAATAGTTAAACCTCTCCTGCACTTCATATTGCTGACCGGCAGTGTTGTTATCCTTGCCGCTTGTCATGGTAGCCACCAGGATGCCACTGCAGAACTTGACCTGCCACAGATTGAACAGGCAGTCAAAGCTCCTGAAGTCCTTGCTGATGGTTCGATACGCATAGACTCCACTCAACTTATCAAGCATATAGGCACAGATGGAGTCTTTATCCTTTCTGCTGATAAACGTGCACGATTTCGCATGGTCAAAGCAGGAAAAAAAGCAGGCAACAAGACTACGGTCAGTAGCGGCCTGACAGGTGAGGAACTGATCCTGAGCGGCCCCTTTGATTCAGTCTATGACGGCAGCCCTGTTCGGGTGAAAGAAGCGAATGAGGAATAAACAGTGACAGACCCTAACACAGACAAGGAAAACAGTACGGGGATTGCTGGCAAACTTGCCGGCTATTTTATCGACAGTCGCTTAACTGTCTTGATTATTGTTTTCGCTTTTCTGGCAGGAATAACGGCATTCCTCGTTACCCCTCGTGAGGAAAATCCGCAGATTGTCGTTCCAGCCGCCAACATAATCGTAGCAAAACCGGGCGCCTCACCTGATGAGGTAGAACAATTGATCATCAAGCCGCTGGAAAGCATCTTGCAGGGAATGCGTGGCGTAGAGCATACCTATGGGATAGCAAAGGATTCCATCGGGGTAGTAACTGTTCAGTTCAATGTTGGCGAAGACAAGGAAGATTCACTGGTCAAACTCTATGACCATATCATGAGTAATATTGACCGCATTCCACCAGGCACTGAACAACCACTAGTCAAACCTGTCGATGTTGATAATGTCGCAATCCTTACCATCTCATTGTCATCAGACACTTTAGACGATGGAGAACTTCGTAATGTCGGCAGCCGGGTTATGGAAGTACTGCGTCGTGTTGATGGCACCTCGGTATCCTATCTGCATGGGGGTCGGCCACGGACAATAAATGTCGAACTTGATCTGGCTAAAATGAAGTCTTTTGGTGTCAGTCTGGCACAAATTACAGCTATGCTTGATGCGACTAATGTCCGCTCCTCAAGTGGTGCCCTGGTAAGTAAAAACACGATAAAACAGGTGCGTGCCGGCGGCATGATTAATAATGCCGACGAGCTGGGCAGGCTTGTCGTCGCGCTCTATCAACACAAGCCGGTTTATCTCAGTGATATCGCCACCATTACTGATGGCCCGTCTGAAATCACTGAGCAGCATCGCTTTGCAGCGGGTGCTGCATTTACAGGTAAAAGACCGCTCAATTACGAGGTGCCTGCTGTAAGCATTGCCATTGCCAAGCGCTCTGGTAGCAATGCGGTCTCTGTCGCCGAAGATGTACTGGCAAAACTCGATGAAGTTCGAGATCAACTTATCCCTGCCAGCATAAATGTCAACATCACTCGCAATGATGGTGCGCGGGCTGATGATGCGGTAAACGTCTTACTTGAACATCTCGCCATAGCTATCTCGACCGTGGTATTACTGCTGATTTTTTCACTCGGCTGGAGAGCTGCTGCCATCGTCACCATGACGATACCACTAATCCTGTTTATTACTCTGGCTATTGGATATGTCTCTGGACAAAGCATCAACCGCATCACATTGTTTGCGTTGATCCTTTCACTGGGACTACTGGTTGATGATTCGATTGTTGTGATTGAGAACATATTCCGTCATTACAGTCATGGCACGAAGGACAGGATACGTTCAGCCGTCCGAGCTGTTAATGAAATTGGTCGTCCTACCAATCTTGCAACATTTAGTGTGATCCTGGCTTTTTTGCCAATGTTCTGGGTGACCGGCATGATGGGGCCATATATGGCACCAATACCTTTCTATGTCCCGGTAGCAATGATCGTCTCGCTGGCCATTGCTTACACCGTTGCACCGTGGGCGGCCAACAAATGGCTAAAAACGGCTGCAACAGATTCAGCAACACATGAAACTGATCATTCAAGCGGTCTGCTGGAACGTATATACGGTGCAGCATTCAAAAAGCTGGCTGCAAAATCTCTGAACCGGCGGCTGTTTCTGCTAGCTGTCGTAGGGCTTTTGTTTGCGGTCTTTCTGCTACCCGTCTATGACCATGTAAAATTCAAAATGCTGCCCAAGAATAACACCAATACATTCAATATCACCATCGATATGCCAGAGAGCAGCAGTCTCGAGAATACCGACAGGATTGCCCGGCAGGTTGGTGATATCGTTCGTGCAAATCCACACGTTATGAACTATGAAACAACGATAGGTAAAAGCGGTGTGGTGGATTTCAATGGCCTGTTGCGTGGTAGCGGACTCAATAAAGGATCACATGTAGCAGAAGTACGCGTCAACTTGACAGACAAACTCAGCCGCAAAGTATCATCAATTGAAATCGTACAGCAGCTGCGGCCGGCTATTGCTGAACTGGCAGCAAAAACGGGTGCCAATATTAAACTGGTAGAGGATCCACCTGGGCCTCCTGTAAGGGCAACATTACTGGCAGAGATCTATGGTCCGGATTACGAAGAACTACGTAGAATCGCAAAAGAAATCCGGCATGAAGTGTTCGACAATACCGCTGATGTAGTAGATATAGACGACAGCGTCACTGATGACGTCACGGAATTTGAAATACATATTGACCGTGAAAAGTCTGCACTGGCGGGCATCCCTGCTGCCAGGATCACCAGAACATTAAACACCTTCATCGGTGGTTATGCAGCTGGAACTGTACACATCAAGGGTGAGAGAGAACCAGTAGCGATTCGGTTTCAAATACCGGCAGCCGACAGGGTGCAGCAGTCTGACCTGGATAACATATTCCTGCTGACGGCACAGGGTAAAAAAATCAGGCTTTCTGAAATCGCTGAAATTCGTGAACAAATCGCAGACAAACCAATCCTTCACAAGGATCAGGTGCCCGTTGTGTATGTTAGCGGTGAGCTTGCATCAACGTCGCAGGTCTACGCCATCATGAAAATGAAGCAGTATCTGGATGCCCATCCTCTACCAGCAGATATAGAACTGGTACAGAATTTCATCAACGCACCAAAGACCGGTGAATATACCCTGCGCTGGGATGGTGAGATGCGACTGACACTGGATGTATTTAGAGACCTGGGGACCGCTTTTGCCGTCGCACTGATACTGATATATCTTGTACTAGTTGGTTATTTCCAGTCCTTCATGTTGCCGATTATTGTTATGGGTGCGATTCCACTGACCATGATCGGAGTCTTTCCCGGCCATGCCATAATGGGACAATACTTTACCGCGACATCGATGATCGGTTTTATCGCGCTGGCCGGTATCGTGGTGCGTAACTCACTGCTACTGATTGATTTTATTATCGAATACCGGCGTGCCGGGCATAGCCTTGAAGAGGCTGTGCTGCAGGCAGGAATAACCCGTCTGCGGCCAATCTTGTTGACTGCGATAGCCATCGTGCTGGGCACCATGGTGATGATATTTGATCCGGTATTTGGTGGCCTGGCCATCTCCCTTATCTATGGAACAATCGCTTCAACCGTTCTGACATTGTTTGTAATTCCCCTTGTTTATCTTGGTTACTGTCGACGCGTGTCTCCAGAAAAACCACTAAGAGGCTGAATGCCATAAAAAATGCCCCGCAGAGGGGCATTTTCATTTGTAGATAAAACCTGTTCGGAACTATGGGCAAACCGTTGCATCAGAGGGAAAACGACCAAACAGCAACAGGAAGTTCTTGAATGGTCCCATATTACCCATGGCCTCAATCTTTGGACCTTTAAATTTCAGACGGCCAAACATCATAGCCTTCATCGGACCATAATCACCGTTACCGATCTCTACCCAGCGCTTCGTTTCTGCAAACATCTCATAATCGGCTGAACGGTCCAGTTCAGGATTTTCTACCCTGCCTGCATAGACGCACATGGCCTTGTTATCCTGGCGCTCGAATTGCATCTCCACGTGAGGACTGTCAGGACAGTCAAGGCGATAGAGCTGGATGATCTTGAATCCCTTACCGCCGTCATTATCTATCCACTCCGAATCAGCCAGCCCCCGGGTCATCATCTCGTCTGCATTCCAGGCATCACAAAATTGCTCAATATACTTAATCGACATCATTGGCTGTAAATCACCTGCAGGCAACTCTGCTGTT
>JARFQE010000080.1 GCA_029287915.1 Arenicellales bacterium | reverse complement strand
ACCAGGCGTAACCCGGATGATAAGAAGAAACAAATAGGCACTTGTCTGCCAGCGCTGTTATCGGAAAAATACTTGCAAATAGCAGTAACAGGGTAAAAAAGTGTGCTGTTAAGCCCGGGTAAAGCAAGCAGGGTTTGTTATCGGGGTGAACAGCTATATATGGGGGTATGAGTTTCATGATTGTTTTCGTATTTATATTATCAATTACAGGTTAATGCTTGAAAAGTAACGCAGTGTAATCAGGCAATATCACAATACGGCCTGGCTGTTATACCGCAACCGGTGGGTTTTTTTCTGCTTTGTGGAATATCGGAATGCACCAGGCCACATTATTACTAATATCGTCAAAGTGTGAGAAGGCATCAGGAACGGTTGAAAATCACTGCAGTATATTGCCGAAATTGTTTTTTTCTGTCCAGAATTTGCGCGGCTTGAATTCAGGTACTGCTGAATGTCTCTGGCAATGTTGATTACTCTGAATCGCTTGCGTGATCGGATATATTGCAACAGCGAGTTCGACGAAAATTTGTGTGTTAATGGTTTGTATGGTTCAGTGTATGAACGTCAGGGTACACGATGGATTAAACTAATGAGTCGAGCCGTTGTATTCCACAGCCACCGTCAGTTGGTATCCCTTATTTCTAATCGTCTTTATAAGAGCGGGCTTTTTCGGGTTTTTCTCAATTTTTTTTCTGAGTTTTGCTATCGCCATATCTGCTGAGCGATCCAGTGGCGACCATTGGCGTCCGGATATCATATTCAGGATTTCATCTCGGCTTATTGCAACGTTGGGGCGCCTGACAAGGGCTGACAACAGCTTGTATTCACTGTTGGTGATATCGACAGCTTCGCCTTCAGGTGAACGCAGTGTCTGGTTGATGAGGTTGAGTTCCCAGCCAGCAAATTTTGCCACGGTTTTTGTGGTTTGATGATATGTGTCCAGTTTTGCACGGCGAATGACCGAGTGTATTCTCGCAAGCAGTTCCTGTTCCTCGAATGGCTTGGTTATGTAGTCGTCAGCGCCTATCTCGAGTCCGTTAACCTTGTCTGAAACATCGGCTTTTGCTGTTAGGAAGATAATGGGTATATCCGAGAGCGCACGTATTTCTCTGGCCAGGGTCATGCCATCTTTACCGGGAAGCATGACATCAAGAAGTAGCAAGCTGATGGAGCTGTCCTGGATTCTCTGACTTATGTCTTCGCCTGTAGTGCTGGTTGTGACTTCATAACCACCTTTTTCCAGATACCTGCTTAAAAGACGGCAAAGTCGCTGATCATCGTCAACAATATGTATCTTGCCTTTTTTCACTGAAACATCTCTGATTTTGTGGTGGGAAACAGCGGATAAACAGGAATACAAAATTATGTCCTTCAAATAACATTAGATTCGGCTCCTGTATATCAAAAATATATATAAGGGGCAAGCGGCGGGATCAATAAATTCTCAATGAAATATGAAAAATATCAATATTTTATCTGTATGAAAGTATTTGCCAATTTATTTTCACATTTAGGGATTTAAATCCTAAAGATTATTCAGCTCCGGCCGCCAGACTCCTGTTTCTGGCATCACTGATTTGACACTGCCTGCATGGCGCATCCGGGCTTGCCCCGTCTTGAGTATGCTGTTATTTCAGATGCGTGGGCAGGTTACTGGAGTTGTATAACCAGTACGCAGTCAAGCGGATTGTAGAATATCGCTTATTCGTTCCAGCAGGTCATCTTTGCTGTATGGCTTGAGTAACAGCTGGAAAGAAAGGTCCTTGGCGGGTTGCAGTTGCCGCACCTCTTTTTCTGCAGCCGTGGTAAGAAGGACTTTCAGTTGCGGGTATTTGTTAATAGCCCAGTTAGCCAGGTCACGCCCGTTCATATCACCCGGCATCAGGATATCGGTGAACAAAATATCAATGTCATTGTTGTTTTCCAGCTGGTGCATTGCTGATGCGGCATCTTCAGCTTCTAATATGTCGAGTTTTAATTTATTCAAACATCGCACAGCGAATTGTCGAACATTGGGGCGATCCTCAACAACCAGAATGGTTGCATCACCAGCAGGGGGGATTATTTGTTTGGTATTTTCTTCCTGTTTTTCCCGTTTGCCGCCGTAAACAGGGAATAGCATCTTCAGGCAGGTCCCTTCACCAGGGGTGCTGTCTATTACCAGCTCGCCTTTTGACTGACGCATAAATCCGTAAACCATGCTAAGGCCGAGACCAGTGCCTTCATTCTTGCTGGTAGTGAAGAAAGGTTCTGTGGCATGTTGTCGAACCTCCTCGGTCATCCCTGTACCTGTATCTTTGATTGATATGCAGACTAATTGATCTGTAGCATCTTTGTCAGCCTTCACGCTTCTTTGCTCGGGTGGGGTCTTTATCAGTTCAGCCTTGATTGATATTTTTCCGCCATCAGGCATGGCGTTTCTGGCATTGATAAGAACATTTAACAAAGAGCTTTCGAACCTGGTTGCATCAACCAGAATGTCAGGCAGCCTTTTTTCAGATTTTATTTTTAGTTCAATGTTGTCACCCAGGGTGTTTTTGAATAACTTGCCGAATGTCTTGATTGCTTTTTTAACGTTTAAATATTCCTGTGCCAGTGATTTTTTTCGTGAAAATGCCAGTAACTGCCTTGTCAGATCTACACTGTCCTGGACCGCAGAATATGCATCATTAAGTATTTCCATGTCTTCATCACTGACGTCATAGTCTTCAACCAGGCTCTCGTTTAATAATTCTAGATTGCCTTTTGCGATGGTCATCAAGTTGCCAAAATCATGGGCAACACCGCTTGTTAACTGTCCTATGGCTTCCATTTTATGATTGTGTGTTTCCTGTGCCTGTTTCTTCATTCGTTCTGATATGTCCTGAACGATACCGTTTACCTCGGTCAGGTTGCCGGCATTATCCAGAGTGCCGACCGCCTGCTGGTAAACCCAGCGTGTCTTGCCATCGGGTAAGGTGATGCGGTGTTCAATACTTTCTGTATTCGCAGAGCTGAAAACAGTTTGTTTGAATTGTTTCAGCCTTTCGTAGTCATCTTCAGTTACTGCATGATAAAAATGTTCATAAGACGGGATAAAGCTTCCGGGTTCATAACCATAAATTTGATACAGCTCGTCAGACCATGAAAGCTGCCCTGTTTTTGCATTCCAGAGCCAGTTGCCTATATGCCCTATGTGTTGCGCCTGACGAAGCAGGTATTCGCTATGATGCAGCTTTTCTGTGAGTAAATAGCGTGACAAAACACCCCTCAAGCGCAGGCAGGATATGTAGAGTGTTTCCTGTTCTGATTCGGACCATGGGCTGGTGTTGGTGCATCTATGTAAGATGATGAACCATGAGTGGTCGTTGTGCACATGCAGTGCCTTTAACATCTGATGATGTACCTGGCCTTTACTGATGAAGCCTGATGAAGGTGATTCACCATCACGGGAAGAAACCAGTGGGTATTCGTTAGTATTCGACCAGTGTAAATTTTCTTTTCCGATATCTTCGGCAAGCGTGCCATGATGGTTATCAATATTTATGCAGTTACCCCGCTGTGCTTCAGAGACAACATCGAGTTTGCTATATTCATTATCAAGAGATGTGATGATAAAGGCGCGATCTGCTGAAAAAATATCCAGCATCTCATGCAAAATACCTTTTAGTAAGGTTTCCTTGTTTTTACTTTGTGTAAGTACGCGAGAGATCCTTTCGGTATGCTGCAGGCTTAATTCGCGTTGCTTCAGGGCGACGATGGCATTTCTGGCCTTGAGAAGATACTGAATACGATACGGGAAAGTGTCCCAGTTAATCGGCTTGCTGATAAATGCAGTGGCGCCTAATTGAAATGCTTTTTCTATAGATGCAGAATCATCCAGTCCGGTTACCATAACAATTGATATTTTTGTGTCGCCGGTAAGTCTGCGGATTTCCGAACACACTTCAAAGCCGCTCATGAGGGGCATTTTGACATCAAGTAATACCATGTCAGGTTCTGATGCTTTAATGGCTTCTAATGCTGCAGGGCCGTTATCGACTTCTTCAATTTTGTAGCCATCTTCGCTGAGGGCCTCATACATCAGCAGGCGCATGGTCACGTCATCGTCAACGATGAGTATTCGTGGTTTAACCGGTGTGTTCTGATTGTCTGTCACAGTCTGTCTTTATCGCAGAAAATATTCTTAATTGTACATCGGTATATTCATTAGCGATGGAACCTATATATAATGTGTCCCCATGTCCAATCGTATACATGTTATGTCCGATCATCTGGTCAACCAGATCGCTGCAGGCGAGGTGGTGGAGCGGCCGGCTTCGGTCGTCAAGGAGCTGTTAGAAAACAGTCTCGATGCCAAAGCGAGTCGTATAGAAGTCGATGTGGAGCAGGGTGGTATCAAGTCGATTCGAATTCGAGACGATGGCTTTGGTATTCACAAGGATGATCTTAAATTATCGCTGTCATCACATGCAACAAGTAAAATCAATAGCCTGGAAGACCTGGAGCATGTAAAAAGCCTCGGTTTCAGAGGTGAGGCCCTGCCCAGTATTGCCTCGGTCAGTCGCTTGAGCCTGACATCTCGCTGGCGTGACGAAGCTGAGGCCTGGAGTATCAACACCTCATCCATTGATGAATTCGATGTCAGGCCGGCCGCGCATGCCGGCGGCACTACGGTTGAGGTCAGGGACCTTTTTTATAATGTTCCGGCACGCAGGAAATTCCTGCGCACCGAGAAAACGGAATTTGCACATCTCGAAGATGTCGTTAAAAGAATCGCGTTGAGTCACTTTAATGTCGATATCACGTTGCGGCACAATAATCGTGCTGTCAGACAATTACGCAAAGCCGATGACCGTCTGCAACAGGAAAAGCGAATAGCCGGTGTCTGTGGACCCGCATTTATCGAAAACGCAGTTTTTATCGACTATGCCATTAATGAGCTGAGGTTGTGGGGTTGGGTAGGCCGGCCGACGTTCTCACGCAGCCAGGCTGACATGCAGTATTTTTACGTCAATGGCCGCATGGTGCGTGACAAACTGGTGACTCACGC
>JARFQE010000065.1 GCA_029287915.1 Arenicellales bacterium | reverse complement strand
GACTCCTGTCTCGTGGGCTCGGAGATGTGTATAAGAGACAGACTGGATATTTGGCAGGCGTAAGTTTGATGGTTATGAACTTGCACGAAGGGCTGCATCTGACGTAACTGAGATAATCCCGCAACAGCTTAAAGATTCATTTGCGCCCTTTGTATCCAGTTACGGCGAGACCCACGCTGAAACACGGGCAGCAGAAAGGCTCGCTCGCCTGCCGCTGCTGAATGGTAACGACTGCGAATTACTAATTGACGGAAAAGCAACGTTTGATTCTATCTTCGATGGACTTGAAAAAGCTGAAGATTACATACTCGTGCAGTTCTATATCGTTCACGCTGATGGACTGGGAAATGAACTCAGTTCACGACTTATAAACAAGACTAAACAGGGTATTCGTGTGTACTTCCTGTATGACGAGCTTGGTTCAATGGGCCTGCCGGCAACATACATCAATGCACTGAAGGAAGCCGGCGTGCAGATAGCTCCATTTAATACGCGTAAAGGTAAACGCAACCGCTTCCAGTTGAATTTCCGCAATCATCGTAAAATTGTTGTGGTCGATGGCAAAACGGCCTGGATTGGCGGTCACAATGTTGGCGACGAGTATCTTGGCAGGGATCCAGAAATAGGTAAATGGCGTGATACACACGTTAAAATTGAAGGGCCAGCGGTTATCCCGGCTCAGTTGTCCTTTATCGAAGACTTGCGCTGGGCAACAAACAATATTCCCGAGCTGAAGTGGAAACCCACGGCTAGCCAGCACGGCGATATGTCTGTTTTAATCATGCCAACAGGTCCCGCCGATGAGATCGAGACAGCGTTGCTGATGTTTGTTCATATCATCAATTCGGCAAAGCACAGAATCTGGATTTCCAGTCCCTACTTCGTACCCGATGAAAGTGTGATATCGGCACTGATGCTGGCAAGGTTAAGGGGAGTAGATATCAGGATCATCATCCCCGAGATGCCGGATAACAAATTGATGTATTTTGCGGCCTATAGCTACTTTGATGAATTGTCTGAATGCGGCATCCAGTTTTACCGCTATCAAAACGGCTTTACGCACGAGAAGGTGGTGCTGGCTGATAGTTCTCTATCAGCAATCGGCACCGCTAATTTTGATAATCGTTCCTTCCGGCTCAACTTCGAGATTACAGCACTCATTGGGGATACTGAATTTTGTCGTCATAGCAGAGCGATGTTCGAACAAAGCTTTGCCAGCTGCCGGCTAATGCAGGGGCGCGACTTTGACAACAAACCATTCTGGTTCAAGCTGGTGGTGCGTGTCTGCAGGTTGATGTCACCGGTATTGTAGGGAGTAGCGGCTATGACAAACATAGATTATTCGTTGAGCTCATCGGTATAACCTTTAGGCGGCGGTGTCCAGCCTCGCTCGGTGCGATCATGCAGTTGCATCCGGTCAGCCAGCATCTGCTGCTGAAGATTATCAGCATGTTCACGGGCACTGGCAAGGAAGGCGCGGTTTGCAGACAGGTCAACGTCTTCATCCCATAGTTCATAAAGCTTTTCCACCCCGACATCATCATGGGTGCGGAATGCGCGCGACATCTTCTCAACCTTGAAAGGATGAAAGCCGAGCATCCTCAGGGCCTCTGCACCGAGTTCCAGCGATCCGTTGAATAACTCTTTTACTGCCAGGTCGACCCCTGCCCGCTTTAGCAGGTATAGATGTCTGACGTCATAAGCGCGTGCGAGCACCTTCACATGGGGATAGTTTTTTTTCACGTACTCAACCATTTGTACAGCACGATTGCGATCATCAATGGCGACGATAAAAAGCCGGGCTTTCTCAATACCTGCTGCTTGCAGCAGATCAGGTCTGGACGCATCACCATAATAGCTCTTGATGCCAAATTTACGCAGCCGATCGATATGGCCGGCCTCATGATCGAGCACTACCGTAGGCACTTCGCAGGCGATCAACAGGCGGTTGATGACCTGGCCAAAACGCCCCAGACCGGCAATCACGACAGCGCCCTGCCTGTCAATTTCATCGGCACCGGGGGTCTCGTCTCCTTGTAGTCGCGGCAGAATGATTTTGTCATAGATAATAAACATCACCGGTGTCAACAGCATAGACAGCGCGACAACTAGCGATAGTGTTTTCACCATATCCACAGGAATGACATTATTCTGTAAGGTAAAACTCAATAGCACAAAGCCGAACTCACCTGCCTGTGCCAGGCTGAGTGTAAACAGCCAGTCGGCACCCCGTTCAAGATGAAATACACGTGCCAGAAATAACAGTACTCCGGCCTTTAGTAGCATGACCGCGAAGGTGAGTCCGATGATAGTAGTAAAGTCACCAAACAGGATGTCAAAATCGATGCCTGCACCGACGGTGATGAAAAACAGCCCAAGCAGCAGGCCCTTGAAAGGTTCGATATCTGATTCGAGTTCATGACGAAACTCACTGTTTGCCAATACCACACCGGCAAGGAAAGTCCCCAGTGCAGGAGACAGGTCAACCAGTGTCATCAGCAGTGCTATGCCAATCACCAGAAGCAGTGCACTGGCGGTAAAGATCTCACGCAATCTGGAAGCGGCAATAAAGCGAAATAGTGGACGGCTCAGAAAATGCCCGCCAAGAACGACAATTGCTACTGCACCCAGTACGACCAGGGCATAAGCCCAGCCGGCAAGGCCTTCAACGAGCGAATATCCATGATCAGTGACAGTACTGGTATGCATAGCTCCTGCCTGATCGCCGGCAAGTTCAGGCAGTGCCAGCAGCGGAATCAATGCCAGCATCGGAATGACTGCTATATCCTGGAATAACAGCACCGAGAAGCTGGAGCGGCCGCCACTGGTCTGGGTCAGCCCTTTCTCATTCAGCGTCTGCAGCACGATGGCCGTCGATGATAATGAAAAGATTAAACCGATAGCGATGGCCACACTCCAGTAAACATCCAGCAGCATTGCTATACCTGTGATTAGCCCGGCTGTGATTAACACCTGCAGACCACCAAGCCCCAACAATCGTGCGCGCATTTCCCACAGTAGCTTGGGCTCCAGTTCGAGTCCGACAAGAAACAGCATCATCACGACGCCGAATTCCGCGAAATGTTTAATTTCTTCTGTTTCTGCACCGACCAGTCCAATCACCGGACCTATAACAATACCGGCGATCAGGTAACCCAGTACTGACCCGAGACCGAGGCGCCGAGCAATTGGCACAGCAATCACCGCTGCGCATAGATAGATGAAAGCATTAAAAAGTAATCCATCCATGTATCATTCCTCTCTGATTAGACTGGCTATTTGATGGCCCAGGCTGGGTTGCTGAAGAGTGTCAGAAATATCCAGTTTGTCATCGCGCAATGCTTCAAGCAGTTTGATCCAGTTGTTCACGTGTGCATCCACTCGCCCTTCTTCAACAGCCGTGCGCGCACTGAAAAGTGCATAAGGTGGCAGGTAAGTCATGCCGCATAACATTGCAGTCTGTTCCAGCGGATGCAGCAGCTCACGTATGGTGTAATGATTGTAACCGTCGGCGCGATAGGCGGCCTCTGCACCACCGGCCGTGATCGCGTTGAAGAAGATCTTTCCATGCAGTGCAGTACCACTGGAACCATAGGCAAAACCATGTTCCAGTACCAGGTCCTGCCATTCCTTCAATATAGATGGTGTCGAATACCAGTACAGGGGATGCATAAATACAATCACATCATGCTGCAGCAGCCGTGATTGCTCGCGGTCTACATCGATATCAAAATCCGGATATTCGGCATACAGATCGACTATGCTCACACCATCAACGGTTGCCGTCGCGACTGCCAGCGGGCGATTAACCTCTGATCGATCCAGTGATGGATGGGCCAGCAATACGAGGATACTGCGTGTATAAGACTCATTGCCATCCAGATTGCTGTCTTCTGCAGGTTCAATCGGGGTGTCGCTGCGACCAGTTAGATCTTTATCCAAATACCCTCCTCGTCATGCCTTTATGTGGAATGTCCTGCAGATTATCAGTGGACATAGACGGTCGCAATACAGAAGCCAAGAAGCCCACCTTCAAACTGAGCAGCGTTGGCTTGACAAACATCGAGGGATTTCTCGCCCAACATCCTTACCTGATCCTGACCATAAAACTCAGTCATCTCGTTTGATCACCTTACGTATACGATGACAGTAGCGAAATGCAGGAAGGAACCAACCAGAACGAAAAGATGCCAGATACCATGGGAATGTATTAACAGTTTCTTGTGGTCCAGTACATAGAAAACCACCCCCACCGTGTAGGCAACCCCGCCTGCCGCCAGTAGATTGAAGCCCGTTGCAGGCAGTGCCTCGGCCAGGGCATCAAAATCGATGACGACCAGCCAGCCCATTATCAGGTAGATGATGATTTGTAGTACCTCGTTACGGTTATTCACTGCCAGTTCTAACGTGATACCAATAATGGCCAGCGACCATACGGCAGATAAAATCCATACTCCACTGCTGTCGATCAATGTCACCAGCATAAACGGTGTATAGGTGCCAGCGATCAGCAGGTAAATCGATATATGATCGAGCTGTTGAAAAAGACGTTTAAGCAACGGACTTTTGAAGCTGTGGTAAAGCGTTGAAAAGCTGTACAGCAAAACCAGTGTCAGGCCAAAGGTCAGGAATCCAATTCCGAGCAGCAGGTCCTGTTGCTGGATCGCGACGGTAATCAACGAGCCGAAAGCCATTAGCGACAGCACGGTGCCAACGAGATGGGTAATGCTGTTGAACTTTTCCGAATAATACATAGTTATTAGAAACATACAGGGAGATATGCCCTGCTTACAAGCTGCAATCGACCTGAGCAAGGAGGATTTGACCTTGCGCCAGTTTCCATGTACCCCGTTTCTCCAGAGAATAGAAAAAAATAGCAATTGGCTTTACATTAACTAGTACTAAGCCTTTGTTTTGCATCAGGCACCCGGAGCGATTCGTATGCCCGACTATACAGTAACTGATGCTGCGTTACTCTTCCTGCTGAACTCGTGTCGCGTGATTCATTGGCACAGAAATTCTATCAAGCTCAGCGGCAAGTGTTTGAAGACGTTTAATGGCCTGTATATCGCTCGCTGATGCAACCGTCAAAGATGAATTGTTACGATTTTTCACAATTATCTTTTCCACAAAAATTGTGGATAAGTTTGTGGATATAGGTGTGCAACTGCCTCAAAATCAAGCAATAGTGAAATCAACGTTAGATTGCCTATATTTTACTCAATCTGTTATATGTTATTAAATACAATACGTTATATTATATATTTAACAAATTAAATGAGAATGTTTTCACATCTTCACACACATTTCATGTTTTATAGCTTTTGTGAACAAAACCGCTTTAAATGAATTTTGTCAAGTAAAAAATATATCTGCCGACTCTTTCTTCACAGGCTGTTGACGTTTTCTTCACATCCTATCTGAAATAATCAGTTGGCTAAAGTGTCGCTTCATTTGATGTCGAGGTTGATGGTGATGATACGCGGATGATTGATTTAGAATCTGAGCAAAACATCGGTCCACAAGGGCTTGCATCTGTCACGTTGACTCTTCGATGGACTGATGGTCGTGCTCGGCATGAAGACCACCTGCATTTTGAGAAATTTAGCGTTTTTCACGCGCAGGACTCCTTCCCTGACGGACTTGCTGAGCACATCAGGGACATGCAGGAAGGAGAATCGATCAGTGCCAGGTTTGCAGCGGGTGAGATAACTGGTATTTGGGACCCCTCTCTTTCCCTCGTGACCAGTCCGTCCGCATTCGACAGACATTTCCTCCGGGGGCTGGAAATCCACCCTCATTCTGGTCGTTTTTATCCTCGCGGTTTTTTTCATGATACCGGCGGCATTGTCAGGCAACAGACGGTGCCGGCACGCATCACCGCGCTTGACGGTGAAAGAATGTCGATCGACCTCAATCATCCGCTGAGCTGCTATGATCTGATGGTCGAGCTGCATATTGACCAGCTACTCAATGACCCTGATCTGGGCGCAGGCCGGACCAGCAACTGCCTCGACCAACTGTTTTTTTCAGCCGGATTGAAGGCAAAACTGAGCAGCGGGGAATTCATCGATTTTGGTGATGACGATAATGGTATGGGGCGGCTAGATCCGTGTTCCGACGACCTGTTCTACCAGCAACCGCGCTTTGTCCAGCACCTTGACAGAACAGCATTGCAGACAGTAAATGAGCTCTACCGAAGGTTGATCGACGACGAATCCGATGTGCTGGACCTGATGGCAAGCCATGACTCGCACATCGAAGGCATCTCACTTCGCTCGCTGCATGTACTCGGCATGAATGACGACGAACTGTCCAGCAACAAACTGGCGGCGACGTTCACTGTACATGATCTCAATCACGAACAGGAACTGCCGTATATTAACGAGTGCCTCGATGCCGTCATCTGCACAGCATCGGTCGAATACCTGACCGATCCGCTTGCCGTATTTGCAGAAGTGAAAAGGGTATTACGCCCGACAGGTGTTTTCATCATCACCTTCAGCAACCGCTGGTTTCCCACCAAGGCCATCCGTATCTGGAAAGAACTGCATGAATTCGAGCGTGTCGGCATGATCTGCCAGTGGATGGAGAAAAGCGGATTTACCGGCCTGCATACATTCTCGTCACACGGCATGCCGCGTCCTGAAGATGACCCGTATATCAATGAAATGCAGCTGTCAGACCCGGTGCATGCGGTTTGGGGCACAAAACAGGATCACTCCACGAGCAGCAAACGTTGATAGACAACGTTGTTATTATCAAGTGCTTCACATAAATCCTTATAAGCACTCTCGACAGCGTCCAGTGATCCGCGAAAACCGATCTCAATATACGGCTGTTCGCCAATATGAGGCAGGCTGAATAATTTTACTGTCGCATGATCGTTGATCAGCTTCTCCATCAGGTCGATCAGATCAGACTCCCGCTGTTCAAAAATACGAACTGACTTCTCGCTGCTTTTGACCTTGTGGTAATTGGTAAATCGAGAATCAAGCACCGAGTCAAGCATCGGCCAGGCCATCGCAGGGAAGCCTGGGAAAAAGAAATGCTGTTCAACAATAAAACCGGGAATGTTATTTAGAGGATTTGAAATCAGTGTCGCCCCGGCCGGCAGATCTGCCATCAATATGCGTTTCGGATATGCTTCATCACCGAACTGTTTTTCGATCAGCCGGGCCGCATCAGAGTGGCGCTGCAGCGGTCGGGAAAAAGCCAGCGCGGCAGCACAACGTGTGTTATCGTCCGGCGTTGCGCCGATGCCGCCGAAGCACAGGACGGGTTTTTCATGTTCCCTGCTGTGCTGCAAATGCCTGGTCAATTGTTCGAGATCGTCACCAACATAATTAACACTATGCAGTTGCATGTTGCGCCTTCGAAGTGTTTGAATGACGTGCGGCAGATGTTTATCCTGCCGCTTGCCGCTGAGTATCTCGTCGCCGATAATCAGCACCAGAAAGGCATGCTGCTGGTGAATTTCCTCTGTCGTCACAGCAGCTTTTCGATGGCCGTGACGAGTTTGCTATCATCTGGGCGAACATGGCTCTGGAAACTGCCAGCCAGTCGGCCGTTGCGATCAATCAGGTACTTGTGGAAATTCCAGCGCGGGTATTCACCATTAGCAGCTTTGGCCAGCGCCTGGTAGAGCGGGTCGGCGTAATTCTTAGTGACACGGGTTTTCTCATACATTGGGAAGCGAACTCCGTAGGTCAGTTCACAGAAATCTTTGATCACTTTTTCCGTGCCGGGCTCCTGCGCCCCAAAATCATTGGACGGGAAGCCGGCCACGACCAGCCCGCGCTCACGGTATTTTTCATATAATGCTTCCAGGCCATTGTATTGCGGTGTGTAGACACATTTGCTGGCTGTATTAACGATCAGAACGACCTTGCCGCGATATTCAGTGCACAGGTTTACTTGCCGCTCACTGGCAAGCTCTTTGATGTTATGGTCAAGTAATGGACCGCATTGCTGGTTATTGTCAGCCAGTGCTGATTCGATGCATAGCGCGGCAACGAAAACAATTAATGTTGAAATAACTCTGATCATCACTGTAACCTCATCTGTCGACTCTAACTCTCTATCATTTCACTGTCTGCATATTGCTCGACCAGCTGGCCTACGTTTACACGTGCTTTGAGTTTTGCACACAGCATGTACATACCGCCGAGTTTGCGATGCAGAAACAGTATGTCCGGTGGCGGCATTCTCCATTGCTGACTTCCCATTCGCAGCTCTAAAACAGACTCGCTCATGCGTTGCGCAAGATCTGATCCGGTAAAATCAAACTCTCCCTTTTGTCTTGCAGGTTCGGTAGCCATGCTGATTAGTTGAACCATCACATCGCGATATTCTGCGCCATCATCCTCATCAAGGTAGCCCACTTCAATGGCACAACGCTCGATGTTCCTGGCATCCTCATTCATGCCGGCAAGCATAAGCTCGGCGAATGCACGGCGCCGCTTCGACGGATATCTTCTGGTCGCACCAAAATCAAACAGAACAAGTCGGTCCTGTTCTGGCTGGTACTGAAAATTGGCGAAGTTCGGGTCGGTCTGTACCAGTCCCCACTGGAAAAATTCGCGCAGGGTTAGCCCCAGTAACCGCTGCGCCAGCCGGTCACGGTGCTGCTGTGTTTCAGTCAGCTGCGATTCTATCGGTAACGCCTCGATATATCCCATCGCCAGGACATCTGTCGTGGTCAGCGATCGGATGACCTTCGGCACCACAAAAGAATCGTCACCGGCAAGAAGATTTGCGAAATCATCGAGAGCATCAGCTTCCAATAGATAGTCTGCTTCTATATGTAATTGCTGTCGTGCTTCGTCGAGAATTGGCCGCAGAGCCTGGGCCGGAATCATGTTGACTAGCCTTAACAGTGTGGTGACATTATCGATATCACTGTCGATGCTTGTCCTGACCCCGGGGTACTGAATCTTGATAGCCAGATGTTCGCCGTCACTGGTGTTTGCTTCGTGGACCTGACCGATAGAAGCGGCCGCGACCGGTGTAAACACGAAGCGGCTGAAATGGTCTTCCCATTGCTCGCCCCAGGCCCGAACCAGGACATCGTTGACTTCGCCAAGCGGCATGATGTGCGCCTGCTGGCGTAGTCGTGAAAGTATATTCGTCAGTTCATCCGGCAACAGATCATTCGCTTCCATCGACAGCAACTGACCGATTTTCATCGCAGCGCCACGCATTTCAGCAAGGCGTTCGGCCAGCCTGTTTGCATTGGCAGGTGTCAGCAGCATATCGCTGATGCTGGGTAAGTTGCCCGACGCAGCCTGCTTCAGACCTTCGCCGATCATGCCTCCGGCAACACCAGTTGCCAGGCGGCCGATTTGCATCAGTCTGCCGCTGCGGCTGGCCGGAACCGATTTTTCGCGTAGCATCATTCTCCTGTCCTGCTATTCAGTGCCACTTCACCTGTGTGGTCGACGTAAATCAGCTGACTGGTATCAAAACCGAGCTTTTGAGCCAGTTGCACGAGCCGCTCAAGCACCCCGGGTTCCATCACCGGCGTACGAGACAGGATCCAGAGATAAGAACGATTCGGACCGCTGACCAGCGAGTAGCGGTAGTTTTCAGTGTCCAACGCAAGGATGTTATAGCCGCCGTAGAACGGTCCGAAAAATGACACCTTCAAGCGTCCGATTGTCGATTCTGCGACAGAATAAGCCTTGCCTTCTGCCTCCTTCCATTCTTTTTTTCGACTGTCATAGCCGCGATTGACGACCCTGATGCCGCCGTCATTGCGTTTACTGTAGGTGGCCGTAACATGACTCAGCCCACGCTCGAAACGGTGATCGAGGCGGGCAATTTCGTACCACTTTCCAAGGTAACGTTCGAGGTCAAGGTTCCTGACCGGTGTCACACCGTCGGGTACGCCAGTACATCCGCTAACAAGGAATACAATTGGCAATAACCAGTATTTCGATTTGATATTCATATTTCTCTACCTGTCGTCAGATGATGACATATTGAGGGTGAAGGCATCGTCAACGACGCCATTACTGACAGGCCGCACCGGGGAAGCCGACTGTGACCCGGGTACCATGCTCCAGCTCACTGTCCATCTTCACGTTCCAGCCAAAACGGTCGGACAGGCGTTTAACAATACTGAGCCCGACACCATGGCCAGACTGCGAGGTACCGGGAGCCCGGTAATACGGCGTAAAGACATTTTCAAGTTCCTCTTTCGACATGCCGACACCGCTGTCTTCGATCATGACACCTTTTTCAGTAACGGTAACACTGATCACGCCTTGTTCGGTGTAGTTTGCAGCATTGCGCAGCAGGTTGCCGAACAGCATGGCCAAGGCCTTTTCCGAGGCCTGCACATGGAGCTGACACGCGTCACTGACTTCGATACTGACAGGCTTGTCGCCCAATGACAGCCTCACTCTCTCGATTTCTTCGTCGAGCACATCATTGACACAGACATCCTCGACTGACAGACCCAGATCAAACTCCCTCGCCAGCAATAGCAGCGCTTCCATCAGGTCTTCCATGTCAGCGGCATTACGCCGGATGCGTTTGACCGAGTTTCTTGCCTGTTCTGACAGCTCCTGCTCGCTAAGCAGCATGTCCGCGGCGATCTTGATCACGGTCAACGGGCTGCGCAGTTCGTGACTGGCGTCACGGGTAAACTGGTGCTCACGTTCAATGAACGCCGTGATTCGCTCATTCAGGTTGTTCAGCGCAGACACCAGAGCGAGCACCTCACGGTCGCTCCCGGATGGCAGATCATCTGCCGCGATGACATTGCTCGCTTTCGGATCTGGATCAAAGCTGTCGACCTTGTGGGCAAGCCAGATAACCGGTGAGATAGCGCGTCCGGCAAGACGCCAGGATATCCATCCCACCAGGTAAAGGGCAATCAGCACAAGCGACAGCGGCAGCAGGCCGAAGTACAGTGCCAGCCGTCCTACCCGTTCGCCATCGAACAGTAGATAGAGTCGTTCACCATTGCGCTCGGTCACATACAGCGTAGTGAATTCGGCATCACTCGGCAGTTCGTGAAATCCGTTGCTGTATCCACTCAGCTCATCGGGTGGCTGCTGTCCGGAGTTATCGAGGTAACCGGTCAGGTTGCGGGTATCTGGTAATGGAAAAGACGGGTCACGGGTGTGCAGTTCCCAGTAATAATTTGCTTCTTCTTCCAATGCGCGGGATATCAATACTCCCTTGATCATCACGCCTGCGATATAGACTCCGACCACTGCAGTCAGGCTGATCAACAGTGCCTGCAGCAGGAATGCCCTGACCAGGCGCTGCTGAATACCACTCTCGCTCTTCATTCACTTTTGACCAGCCGATAGCCGCTGCCCTGCATGGTATGCAGCAATGGTTTCTCGAATGGCTTGTCGATGGTCTGGCGAAGGTTATAAAGATGACTGCGTAATGTATCGGAGTCGGGCAGGATATCACCCCAGACCTGGCGCTCTATTTCACTGCGGCTGACAACCCGTGGCGACGCGGACATCAAAATGCGCAGTATCTTCATACAGGTCGGGCTCAGATGCAGCTGCTGGCCTGACCGGCTTACTTCGAGTGTCCCAGTATCAAACTTCAGGTCCTCCACTTCAAGAGTTTCAGGACTGACCATACCCTGCTGGCGACGAATAATCGCCCTCACCCGCGCTTCCAGTTCACGTATCTCGAAAGGCTTTACCAGGTAATCATCTGCTCCTATGTCCAGCCCGGCAAGCTTGTCTTCCAGCGTATCTCGGGCAGTCAACATCAGTACCGGGGTGTCCTTGTGGGCTTCTTCGCGCAGCTTTTCGCATAGCTTGAGTCCGTCCATGCCGGGAAGCATCAGGTCAAGGATAATTGCATCGTATTCGTTGGTAACCGCCAGGTGCAGACCGGTGATACCGTCACCGGCAAAATCCATTTCGAAACCGCGGCGTTCGAGATAGGCATAGACCATCTCCGCAATATCTCGATGATCCTCGATTAAAAGCAGTCGTTGTGGTTTATCTGTATCTGTCATTTCTTTGTCCTCTCAACTTATTCTGCTAAAGGCAGTGTGAAGGTGACGTGAAGGCGGTTCAGTCGCATTAGCAGCTCTTTAAACCATGTTCCTCAGCATCAGTTCCTCCGGATACGGTGCCATGTAATATTGACTACTGATGTATTCATCGGGATACACGCGAAGATGATGTTTCATCAGCGTGATGGGAACGATGAGAGGAACCTTGCCAAGCCGGTAGTTATCGAGTATTTCGATCAGTTCTTTCTTATCATCACTGTTGATTTTCTTTTTCAGGTAGCCCATGACATGCATCAGTACATTGGTATGCCTTTTGCGCGATGCCCGTGACTTCATGCAGGCCATCATGCGGACCAGGTACTCGTCAGCGGTGTGCTCGAGATTGTCACGGTTAACTGCGGCGATCAGAGGACCAAGCTTGCGATATTCCTGTTCGTTATGTGCCAGCAGGATAAACTTGTGCTGCTGATGAAAAGCCATCAGATCGGAAACAGTAAAACCATCCTCGACCATTTTTTGCCAGCGGTAGTAAACAAAGACCCGTTCGATGAAATTTTCTCTCAGCACTGGATCATTGAGCCTGCCTTCCTCTTCAACCGGCAGGGCGGGATTTTTTTGCATCAGCACCGTGGCAAACAGACCTGTGCCATCACGGCTCGGCATGCCATTGCTATCATAAACTCGGACCCGTTCCATGCCGCAGCTTGGTGAATTGCTCTTCAGAATGAAACCGGACAGATCATCCATTCCGTTCATTGCATTTTCTGACCAGCGGTTCATGTCGTCTGTTAAATCCATATCCGGATTTTTCGTACCCACCAGCCTGATCTGGTTTTCTATTTTGCTCAGTCTTATCGTCGGACGCGGCACCCCCAGACCGATGGCCACTTCTGGACAGAACGGACGAAAGCTGAAATATTCCGACAGGGCCGACATCACATAAGTATTTCTCTTATGTCCACCGTCATGACGAACTTCATTGCCCAGCAAGCAGCTGCTGATACCCATTTTGATGTCTGTCATCGCTCTACTCCAGTTACTCTTTGATAATGAATGCGGCAATTTTTTATCTGCGTTCACGTGATTCTCAAACTGCCTTCACCTGTTTTTCACTTCACTAAATCTACTATTCCTACAACCAGACCGATCGCAAGCTACAAGCTTGGCAGTCCTAACTATACAATATGTATAATTATTGTACAATAATATTATGTCAGAACAACAAATAATTGCAGTAGAAACGGTTATTGTAAAGTATTTCATGAGATTTTCTCATAAATCCTGTACAAATATAATATTTTTGTATAATATATGTATAACTTTTAAAGCTGTGAGCCTGATAATGCAAGAACGTCTTCCTGAAAGCTTTCCGATCAGAACCGTTGCTGAAATAACCGGTGTCAATCCGGTGACCCTGCGCGCATGGGAACGCCGGTACGGCCTGATTAAACCCGAGCGCACCCCGAAAGGTCACCGCCTCTACAGTCAGGACGATATAGATAAGATTGAACAGATCATCGATCGGCTGGCACAGGGTATGACAATCAGTCAGATCGCCCGAGAGCTGCAAAAAATTGAGGCATCCGGTAGCACTGTCAGTAGTAGCGATACCTGGAGCCAGTATATCGAGCGGATGATTTCAGCAATTGCCCGCTTTGATGAACAAAAGCTTGACAGTGTTTATAACGAGGCCATGTCGCTCTACCCTGTTGAGGTGATAACCACGCATCTGGTGCTGCCGTTGCTGCAGCTACTCGGTGCACGCTGGCAGAACAATGATGGCAGCGTTGCCGAGGAACATTTCTTTAGTGTTTATCTGCGCAACAAACTGGGTGCGCGCTTCCATCATCAGAACCTCAGTAACACTGGCCCCACACTGATTATGGCCTGCCTGCCCGGTGAACATCATGAATTCGGTATACTGCTTTTTGCCCTGATCGCACACAGTAAGGGATACCGGATTATACTACTGGGCGCTAACCTGCCGCTAGGCGAGCTTAAGCAGGTTGCAATGAGGACCGATAGTCAGGCGATTGTGCTCGCAGGCGCTACGCCGCTCGAGTGCAGCCGACTGATCAAAGACATCCACACACTTACTGACATGGTATCAATTCCGGTATTTATCGGCGGCACTATAGCGACGCGCTGCAGAAAAGGAATTGAAAAAGCCAATGCGATTCCGTTGTCCAGTGATTTTTCTTCCGGTTTATATGCTATTGCAAATGTACTTCAGCACTAGAACAAACTAAGGAGCTCCTATAGTGAAAAAAAATTTCGCACTTGAACTAACTGAATCCGGTTTCGTCCCGGATGGTTTGATCCGGCATGGTATTCGCCAGTTACTGCGGCAAAGGCTTGATGAGATACAAGTATCCGATATAAGCCGTATGGCATCGGAGCAATCCAGTTTCATCACGGAAATGGACAAATCCGAGATTGCCTTATTACCGGAAAGGGCCAACGAGCAGCACTATGAAGTCCCGCAGCAGTTTTATCAGCAGGTACTCGGACCCTATCAGAAATACAGCTGCTGTTTCTGGGATGGTGATACCGTGGACCTCGCCACTGCCGAGAAACTGGCCCTGGACAAGAGCTGCAGACATGCGCAAATAAAGAATGGCATGTCGATCCTCGAACTGGGCTGTGGCTGGGGCTCATTGACACTGTGGATGGCAAAAAAATACCCGGCCAGCAGGATTACTGCAGTTTCCAACAGCAGATCACAACGCAAGCATATCGAGCAGCAAATTTCTCAACTTGGCCTGGACAATGTAGAAGTTATTACCAGTGACATGAATGACTTCTGTACCGATAAAACATTCGATCGAGTGGTGTCTATTGAGATGTTCGAACACATGCGTAATTACCGCAAACTGCTCGGCCGAGTGAAACAGTGGCTGAATCCTGATGGTAAGTTCTTTATGCATATTTTCGTCCACCGCAATTCCCCTTACCTGTTTGAAGACAAAGACAGCTCGGACTGGATGAGCAGGTACTTTTTTGCAGGAGGAATGATGCCGAGCGATGACCTGCCGCTATTTTTCCAGGACGACCTGAAGATAGAAAAACGTTGGCGCTGGGATGGCACGCACTATCAGAAGACAGCCGAAGCCTGGTTGAAAAATCTTGATATGAACCCTGGCGCGGTCAGGCCAGTACTGGAAAAAACCTATGGCAAAGACTTCGCCAGAATGTGGTTGATGCGCTGGCGCATGTTTTTTCTCTCCGTTTCCGAACTATTCGGTATGAATAATGGTAATGAGTGGTTTGTCAGTCATTACCTGTTCAGCAACCGTGAAGCAAAAAGGTAATAGAAAATGCCAATAATGATCCAAAACTTCGTATTATTTCAGATCGGCTGGTTGTGCTGTGTCTTGAGCGGCGCAAACCAGCTCCATCCACTGGCCGGTGTTGTTATTGTGTCAATTATAGTCATGATTCACCTGCAACGGGCAAACGACAGCAGCAGTGAAATTATGCTGATCCTGTTTGCCATGATTATCGGTACCCTGTGGGACAGCAGCTTGATGAGGGCTGGCCTGTTTCAATTTTCTACTGCCAGCTGGATTAGCGGACTGGCACCGCTATGGCTTATCGCAATGTGGGCGCTGTTTGCTACAACACTGAATGTTTCATTGAAGTGGCTCAAAGGCAGGTACTGGCTCGCCGCAAT
The DNA here is from genome assembly GCA_029287915.1 of Arenicellales bacterium. Lineage (GTDB taxonomy): Bacteria > Pseudomonadota > Gammaproteobacteria > BMS3Bbin11 > BMS3Bbin11 > BMS3Bbin11. Next base: position 74,205 of record JARFQE010000065.1, on the reverse strand, counting down.
TCTTGGTGCCACTGGTGGACCTTTTGCCTATTATGCCGGCCACCAGCTTGGTGCGGTCGCGTTCAGTGACACTACATCGGCACTGCTGGCCACTGCTGCCGGCTGGGCCGTCATCATGCCGGCACTCGTTGCCCTGACCGTTCGCTACGACGGTTTCAGGAACTCCAGCCAGAAACTCAGTAAGGCAGAAGCATTATGACTGAGTTATGGTCACACGCCCTGCTGGGACTTTCCATCATGCTGGCAATGGGATTCATTACCTGGCTCTACAGTCTGTACCACGAAGATGTCAGTATCGTCGACAGCCTGTGGTCACTGATGTTCCTTGCTGGCGCAATCAGCTACTCTCTTTCCGCCGCTAAATTGTCAGCAGCGAATGTACTGCTGCTGACCCTGGTCACTGTATGGTCGCTTCGTTTATCTGTATTCCTCACTGTGCGCAACTGGGGGCAACCAGAAGACCGCCGCTATCGGGAAATCCGGCAAAACAATGAACCCTACTTCCGATTCAAAAGTCTCTACATCGTGTTTGGACTGCAGGCGTTGCTGGCGTGGATAATTTCTGCTCCGCTGCTTGCGGCACTGACATCTGAATTCCCGATCAATACAGTGGTGATCCTGGCAACATTATTGTGGACTGCCGGATTCCTCATTGAATCAATCGCAGATAACCAGCTCTATCGATTCAAGGCGAGTAAAGAAAACAGTGGCAAGGTGCTGAATACCGGTTTGTGGAGATACAGCAGGCATCCCAATTATTTTGGTGAATTCCTGATCTGGTGGGCCTTCTATCTTTTTGCTGTTGCCAGTGGTGCCTGGTGGACAGTATTTTCACCACTGCTGATGTCACTACTTCTGCTCAAGGTGTCCGGCGTGACACTGATGGAAAAGGATATCAATGAACGGCGTGCCGACTACCGGCAATATATAGCCAGCACCAGCGCATTTATTCCATGGAAACCAAAACAAAGTGTTAGCTACATGCAACGAGGTCATCAGTCATGATTATTACTATTGTACGAGAAATGTTACTGGTTATATCAGTCATATTCCTTGCCGGTATCTATCAGACCGCCTGGGCAACCGGTAACTCTGGAGAACAGAACCTGGCCTTTGATGTCTATCTCGATGACACATTGATTGGTAATCACGAAGTCACGATCAAAAGACAAAACGGCACAAAATCTGTCGTCACCGAGGCCGATTTTAAGGTTCGTTTCATGTTCGTCCCAGTCTATTCCTACAGCCATGAATCTCGTGAGTTCTGGAAGGACGGATGCCTGGAAAAAATTCGTACCGCGACCAATGATAACGGTGATGAGTATTACATCAAGACCTCTCACTCTGACAATGCTCTCGAAATACAAACCAATGAAGGCCCGCAGTTACTGGAAGGCTGTGTCCGGACCTATGCCTACTGGGATCCTGAATTACTGAACAGTGAACGCCTTCTAAATACACAAACCGGCGAGTACCAGGAAGTATCAGTTGTCGACCATGGAATGAATGAGCTAGTTGTAAACGGCATTACCTACAACGCACGTAAATATCGTCTCGTCTCTGAAGAAGCGACCATCGACCTCTGGTACACCAGGGACATGCGCTGGCTGGCGCTGGAAACAGAAACCAAATCCGGTGCGCGGCTTCGCTATCTGCCGGAAATGCAAACCATCGCAGGGATCGGCAAATCATGATCAAACCGAGCCTGGCACTGATCGCTTCTGCGCTATTAGTCACCTCATGCAGCCATCATGCGCCAATGGCCACCGTTGATTATGTCGATCTCGACCGTTTTATGGGTGACTGGTATGTGGTTGCCAACATTCCGACCTTTCTCGAGAAAAATGCACACAATGCAGTGGAAAGCTATCGCATGAACAGTGACGGCACTATTGCAACGACATTCCGGTTTCGTGATGGCGCATATGATGGTGAACAAAAGGAATACCACCCAAAAGGTTTCATTGAAAACACTGCCACAAATGCGACCTGGGGAATGCGCTTTATCTGGCCTATCAAGGCCGACTATCGAATCGTCTATCTGGATAAAGACTATACAAAAACAGTGATCGGCAGATCTGCCAGGGACTATGTGTGGGTGATGGCACGTAAACCAGTACTGACAGACAAGGAATACAACGAGATAGTCGAATTCATAGCAGACATCGGCTACGACACCAGAAAACTCCAGCGTGTCCCGCAACAGTGGCCTGACATGACAAACGGCCAGGCAAACAGGAAGGAAGCATTATGAAAATCGCTGTCATCGGAACAGGTATCGCCGGCAATGTTGCCGCTTATAAACTTAGTCGTGAGCATGAAGTGACAGTATATGAAGCCAGTGATTATGTAGGTGGACACACCAATACACACGATGTATCAATCGATGGACGACAGTACACGATCGATACCGGCTTCATCGTTTTCAATTATCGCACTTACCCGGAATTCACCAGCTTGCTGAATGAAATGAATGTCGAGGTACAGCCCACCAATATGAGTTTCAGTGTCAAGCATGAAGGAATCGGGCTTGAATACAATGGCAATACACTGAACAGTATGTTCGCACAGAGAAGTAATATCTTGCGCCCGTCATTTCTGCGCATGATAAGGGACATCCTGCGCTTCAATCGCGAAGCGGTAGAATCTCTCAACCATGAAGATGCCGAGTTGCCGCTCGGTGAATATCTCCACAAGCACAATTACTGCGACGAATTTAAGTACCACTATATTATCCCCATGGGTGCCGCCATCTGGTCGACAGAAGCATCACGTATGCAGAGCTTTCCAGCACGCTTTTTCATACGTTTCTTTCATAATCACGGACTGCTCAGTGTTAATGACCGGCCAATATGGCACGTAATCAAGGGTGGATCTCGCGAATATCTGAAGCCACTTATCAGGCCATTTGCCAGCCGCATACGCATCAGTACTCCTGTGCAGAAAATCAAGCGCTACCCGGGCCATGTAGAAATCTTTACCGATAGCCATGCAAAGGAACGTTATGACGCTGTTTTCGTGGCCACTCATAGCGATACCGCGTTAGATATTATCGACCACCCAACGACAGCGGAAAAGCAGGTGCTGGGTGCAATACCATACCAGACCAACGAGGCGGTACTGCATACTGACATTTCCCTGCTGCCACAGCGTCGCCTCGCGTGGGCTGCATGGAATTATCATATTCTGAAAGAAAACCGCGACCGAGTAGCCCTGACCTACAACATGAACATCCTGCAGGGCATTGAATCGCCGGTGACCTTTAATGTCACTCTGAACAACAGTGATGCGATTGATCCATCAAAGATCATCAAGCGTGTACAGTACGAACATCCGGTCTTTACTCCTGACTCGGTGTCTGCCCAGCAATGTCATGATAAAATTAACGGCACAGGACTGACCTGGTACTGCGGGGCCTACTGGCGTAATGGTTTCCACGAAGACGGTGTAACGAGCGCTCTCGATGCAGTGAAACATTTTAACGAGACTATCAATGAAAAGTTGCATATACGAAGGGCAAGTTAGACACAGGCGGTTTTTGCCACGTAGCCATGAATTCAGCTATCGGCTGTACATGATGTATATCGACCTGGACGAGATTCCCAGCCTGTTCGACCGCTTCTGGTTCTGGTCTGCCCAGCGTTTCAATCTTGCCTGGTTCAAACGATCGGATCACCTGGGCGATACCAATGTGCCACTCAAGCAGGCGGTACGGGACATGCTATATGAGCGCACAGGGATTAAAACGGAAGGCCCGATTCGACTATTGACGCATTGCCGTTATTTTGGCTTCGGATTCAATCCGGTCAGCTTTTATTACTGTTATGACAGACAGGATAGTCGTGTCGAGCATATTATTGCCGAAGTCAATAATACGCCATGGGGCGAACAATATTGTTACCTGCTTTGTGAAGCAGAAAACAAAATGATGAATACGACGCCGGCAGGCCATAAACAATACTGCCCTATCAAGGACTTCCATGTATCGCCGTTCATGCCAATGAATATTCAATACGACTGGCGTTTTAATCAGCCTGGACAGCGTCTGACTGTCCATATGCAGAATTTTGAAAACGCAAACAAGTTGTTTGATGCGACGCTGGACCTGGAGTATCAGCCAATTAAATCATCATCGATGGCACGAGTGTTGTTACAGTATCCGGTTATAACACTGAAAATCGTTGCCGGCATCTACTTTGAGGCCATGAGGCTATTGATGAAACGCATCCCTTTTTATGACCACCCTGCCATCAGCAGAAAATCAGCTTCACCGAGGTAAATCATGAACCGTTCAATCATTCCATTGCCTGCAAACATGATCGTGGAGGATTACTCAACCCTGTTAACACGTATCGCACGCAAGCTGGTGCACGGCCAGTTTGCACGCATCTCGAGCGGGGAAATCATACTGCGTGAGAACAATACAGAATACTACTTTGGAAAAGCAACGGACGATTTCCCACAGCCGGTTGTTATCGATGTGCATCATCCCTCTTTATATTCTGATGTCGCCTTCGGTGGCAGCCCGGGCTCTGGTGAGGCATACATGAAAGGCAGCTGGGACTGTTCCGACATGACCGGGCTTGTGCGCATCATGTTGCGTAACCGTGATGTTCTCGACTCTATGGACCACGGTATAACACGATTGAAAGGCCCATTACAGAAACTAATGCACAGGCTGAACCGCAATACCCGCAGCGGCAGCAAAAAGAACATCAGTGCACACTATGACATTGGCAATGACCTGTTCAAACTCTTTCTAGACCAAACAATGATGTACTCCAGTGCTTACTATGAAAGACCTGAAATGACACTCGAACAGGCATCAGTTGCGAAACTAGATCTCGTCTGCAAGAAGCTTGATCTGAAACCCGGCGACCACCTGCTTGAGATAGGCACGGGTTGGGGTGGACTGGCTCTACATGCCGCGCACAACTATGGTTGCAGGGTCACCACCACCACAATCTCTGAACAGCAATACTGTTATGCCCTGGACAAGGTCAGAAATGAAGGTCTCGATGACCGTATTGAAGTAATTAACAAAGATTATCGTGACCTCGATGGACAGTACGACAAGCTTGTCTCCATCGAAATGATAGAAGCCATCGGGCATCAGTATATGAACAACTATTTCTCAACATGCTCTAGTCTGCTGAAGCCGGAAGGCATGATGCTGATCCAGGCTATCACGATCAGGGATCAGCTTTACGACAATGCATTAAAGGATGTGGATTTCATCAAGAAGTACATTTTTCCCGGTGGTTTTTTACCATCAGTGTCAGTAATGACCAGTGCGATCAGCAGACAGACGGACATGAAGATATTTCATCTGCAGGATATAGGACCGCACTACGCACGCACACTCAGAGACTGGAAGTCCCGTTTTCTGGCTAATCTGGACGACGTTCGCCGACTGGGCTATTCGGAACAGTTTATCCGCCTGTGGGATTACTATTTCTGTTACTGTGAAGGAGGATTCCTTGAGCATGATATTGGCACCGTACAGATGCTGTTAACAAAGCCCGGTAACAGGCGCAGTCCTGTCATCTTATAGCCTGGTGTCTCAACAAGTAATCGACCCATTGATCGATGTTAGCTTGATGCCTATAAATGAGACTCTGGTCGATACATCCCCGTTACCTTGATGCCAGGGGGCTGGTCGCCCTCTGGAGAGAAGGTCTTCTGGCACAGAATGTGCTGCTCGGTAACACAAGGGGATATACCAACCATCCGCAATTATTGCGATTCAAAAACACCGGCAACCAGGTTGGCGCTGTCGCAACTTATCTCAGGTTTGTGGCCGATGAAGCGAACAGACGTGGCTACAACTTCGATCGCCGTAAAATCGTCAACAGGCGCATAAGAAATACTATAGCTGTCACTGATGGACAGTTATGCTATGAATTCCGACACCTGTTAAAGAAGCTGAAAAAGCGAGATCCTGAACGGTATAAGAAACTGATAAATGTCAGTGAAATTGAACAGCACCCGTTGTTCGATGAGGTTTATGGAGATGTCGAAAGCTGGGAAGTCACCTAATTACCGATATAACGGACACTAGTAAGGGAGATTTTTATCATCCACTAACAGAGCCTTGATGTTGTTTTCACAGATTATTCACACGCGTTCATAGATGATCAGTATCGAAATACTAATATCATTAAAAACAACCAACGAGGTGAGTAATGTCTGATAATGAATATTTAGATTACATCGACGATGAAAGCGAATTATTAATCGACGACGCATTCGATGATATCTTTGTTGATGACAGTGATATTAACGAGCGAGTTACCGCGATACAGGATACAATGGAAACCCGGCCGGCCTGGCAACGCATAGAAGAATATTTCGAAATGAGGGAGCTGCGTAATCAGCTTAATGATCCAGGGTTTCATTTCTAAAACATACTTATGGGGGGAGAATGCTCTTCAATCAGCACACACATATGAGGCAATTTTTTTTGCGAACTTGTTATCTCTCCCCGACCTTCACCATCGATCCAGATAGACGTATAGCCCACATTTTTCGTGATGTGGATCTACAAACACACAATGATGGATGATGTCCTAGCGGCATTGAAATCACTTTGTCAAAATCCTGCGAAGGAATACACATGATATCAACCTGTCATAACATTAATGCTACACCCCATTGTCCATTGCAACGATCAATAGTTAAACTGTCTGTACTAATTCTCCTGCTTATCCTGCATTCTCAGAGCCATGCCAGTGATGGCAGTCAAGGCGCTGCCTCTGCAGGATGGAAATCATCGGTTACCGCTGCTTTTGCCTGGCAGGGTGACACCAATATCGACAGTGGCGGTGAATTTTCAGTCAATAGAGGTGTGCTTCAGTTCGACAGCAGACGTCTGGTTGGCAGCCGCCTGTTTACCGGAATAACACTCGGTTACGAGCAAGATGATTACAAATTTAGCTCGTTATCAGCTCAGCCATGGAACGACATTCGCACGCTGCAGTTTGGGCTATCTCTGCGTTATCTGGCAACGGATAAATGGAGTCTGTTCGGCCTCCCACTACTCAGATACAGCTCGGAAAAAGGCAAAGACCTGTCAGACGGGCGTGAATACGGATTGCTTGCCGGTGCCAGCTATCGTTTCAGTGAGAACCTCACTCTGGGTCCGGGATTTGGAGTGATCAGTGGCATCGGTGGCGAGGAAGATATCTTCCCGATATTACTCGTGAACTGGAAAATTACAGATACCGTTTCTGTTGAAACTGGACGTGGCCTCGCAGCAAGTCGTGGACCCGGCCTGGCATTGAAATGGAAACCTGCGAGTCAATGGGAACTGAGTTTAGCCGCCAGATACGAAAAATCTCGTTTTCGGCTCGCTACAGATAATAATATAGGTGAAGACAGGTCGGTACCGGTTTTATTGACAGCAAGCTGGAGACATAACAGGCATTTTTCTGTAACAGGCTTCACCGGTTTTGAGACAGCAGGAAAACTGAGCCTGGAAAACAGCAATGGCGACGAGATTGAAAGCCTGGAGTATGATACTGCGCCGCTGGCGGGACTGCTAGCCAGATTTTCCTTTTAAAAAAGATCTCGCAATAAAGTAAGCAAGGCGATACGGAAAGAAAAATGACAAAATTAATTTTTCTTACAGTGACGTGTCAGCTTGTTCACTGATAACATTGATATCGTTGATTAATGCCAGAGCTCTCCATTCTTCAACAGGAAATTTTAGTCCATTATCCTGTTCCCCGTATTTTGCTTTTAACTCGGATTCGAGTTGTGCATTTAGATTGAATACCCCGATACCAAGCATGCCCCAGTTTTCAAATAACCGATGATCGATAGCATTAAAACTGATCAGTTTTATATCTGAATGACAATTGTCTTTACTGATACGCATGAATGTCTCGTTAACCATCTCGTATGGACCTTCCAGTACCTGCAGAAAATGAGAACTGGTCGCCAGCAGAATACCTGATATACCTGACTCGCGATTATGCGTATCACTGGAGTGCATAATTTCCTTCACCTGCTCCCAGGTGATTACACTGTTACTTCTACTTTTATAAATTAACCGGTACATATCTTATACCTCACTAATCTATTGTCCCCATTACTTCGTTATTGCATATCTTATTACAGGAGTTAATGATCTGTGAATTATCATTCTCTGATTTGAACTACAGAGAATCCTGCCTGCCACTTTCTGACTCAGAATAAATCTTCAGTGGATAACTATCATCACCATCGATGAGGAAAGGTGCATTTCCACTGTCTCTGATATCATTTCCTGTCATCAGATCAGTTATCGTTATTCACCTATCTGACTCCTCTCAGGATAAAGGTTTTACTCAAGTTTGAGATGTTGCGGATTGATACAGAGACGGTTGCCGCAAATATGAACAATCCTTTTATCGTCGGGTATCGGTCCAATAAACGTTTTATAGCTCGCCCGGTGGGCACTTTCCATATGCAGTCCGCTCTCACTGTCCGGTAACATTACCCTGCCATATCCGGAATTTGAAACCTGCCCCATCCATTGCCAGCATTGTGTATGCTTCATCTTCCTGCTATGTCGTAAAAGCCGTTGCCGAATTGCCGTCATAATGTTCCCTGCATAGGTATTGTTGATGATCCTCATCCTGTGTCGAGTCCTGTGTCGAGGACCACCAATCCCGCCCGCATCCCGGTCTTTTTTGTGACAAACAAGCATTATGCAAGACGCTGGCGAGAGATGCTAATGAAGATTGCTGCAGTTTCAATTATCCAGAGCTGTGGGTGAATAAATTGTATAGCTGACGTGAAGAATTGGTGAACAGCCCAGTTAATATCAAAATAGAACCTAATAGGTTTCAGGTCGATTCTATAGTAACTAGTTACACTTGTAATATATGACGAGCATGCTGCAGAATCTTGATATTTGTTATCGTCATACTATTGCTGTTGTTATTTGTCATCGTTATCCTTTTGCACAATAACAACAGTCACAACTCGAAAAATAACAATGAAAATGATCAAGGCTGTCAACATAACAAAGCGTTTTGACAGGTTAACCGCGGTTAATAATGTTTCTCTGCAAGTAGACAAGGGCCAGATATTTGGGCTACTTGGCCCCAATGCAGCAGGTAAAACAACAGTCATACGCATGTTATGTGGAATTATTGAATGTGACGAAGGCGAAATCAGCCTAAATGACAAAAACATTAAAAAGGCTAAAACCGATTTTGGCTATGTCGCACAGCATTTCGGCCAGTACGAAGACCTTAGCGTCCGGGAAAATCTACAGTTTTATGCGCAGATGTATAATGTAACCGATGAACAAAGACTGCAATCCCTGCTAGATCGCTACGAGCTGACGAAATTCAGGGATAACCTCGCTGGCACGCTCTCGGGAGGCTACAAGAGGCGCCTGGCGCTGGCCTGTGCGCTGGCACATGAACCAGAGATTCTGTTCCTTGATGAACCAACGGCAGGTATCGATCCGCTTACACGTAAATTGCTGTGGGATGATTTCTACCGCTTGAGTACCGAAGGTAAAACTCTGTTCGTCACGACACACTACATGGAAGAAGCCCAACGTTGTCATCAACTGGCTTTCTTGTCGGCAGGTGAGAAAGTCGCAGAGGGTACTCCAGAAACTATTAAACATGCATTAAATAACGCCATAGTCTATTCAACGAACATCCCATACCTTCCGAAGCTTCGCGATGCCCTGATACAGATGAAAGGGATGATGCTGGTTAATCAGTTTGGCAATGAGTTGCGACTGGTTGTCACATCTCAAATAACACAAACTGAACTGGAATCGATAATTCACTCTGTAACTGGCAAGCCTGTTCCACTACAGGTCAGTGAGCCGAATCTCGAAGATGTATTTATCGCATTGACACAAAAGGAAATAGACAGCCCATGTTGATGGCGATTATTAAAAAAGAGTTATTGCAATTACGGCGTGATCCGCGTCTGATCGGACTGATTGTTGTAATGCCACTGTTACTACTTATCCTGTTTGGTATAGCACTGAAGCTGGAACCACAGAATGTCAAAATGGCCTACTACGATGGCGACAGGTCATTTTTCACCAACCTGATCAAGACTGGCCTGTGGAGTGATGGCTATTTCGATCTCTACGAAGTGGCATCGAAAGAGGAGATCATCGAGGAAATACGATCAGGCCACGCAAAGGCCGGTCTATACATAAACAATGAATTCTCAGCCCTGTTGATAGATAACCAGCAGCCGCATATCACCTTCTTCGTCGATGGTACCATGCCGTCGTTGACTACAGCGATGAAATACAACTCGAACAGTGCAACAGACGAAAGTGTGACCAATGATATGTATTTCACCGATGCCGAAGCAGAGAATGTGGTCATTGCACAGGACCCATTTATCATGGATACCGAGATATTGTTCAATCCTGATGAAAAAGAGACCTGGTTTTTTCTGCCAGGTGTCATTGGTGTGCTGATCATGCAGATTGCCCTGATCCTTACCGGAATATCCGTTGTCCGCGAACGCGAGAAGAAAACACTGGAACAGCTGCTGGTGACACCAATGAGTAAAACCACGTTTGTCATTGGAAAGCTGCTACCGTACATAATCATTGCAGTGGCGGATTTTTATTTTATTCTTGCTGCAGGATGGCTGTTATTCGACCTGCCCCAGCCAGTGTCCCATCTATTATTGTTTTTCCTTGCATTGATTTTTGTCGCGGTAATGATTTCACTGGGTTTACTTATTTCCCTGATCGCCAGGACTCAGCAGCAGGCCATGTTTATCGCTATATTTATAATCGTTCCATCCATTTTATTATCCGGTTTTATTTTCCCTCTCGAGGCGATACCGGATATTGTAAGGCCGATCAGTTATGTTATTCCGTTTACCTATTTCGTCGAGATCATTCGGGCTTTATTGATCAAACAGACGCATTTTCAGGATTTAATCACATCGTTTGTCTCTCTCACTGCCTTTGCATTGCTGTTTGTATCAGTGAGCATTGTGAAGTTCAGGCAAACCTTGTGATCAGCCAAATCGATCGTTCATCGTTAGCATTGTGCAGCATGCTACTGTTTATCAATCTATATCGAAATCGATGTCGAAGTCCAAGTCGCCCATTTCATCACGCAGGCGACGACGTTCCAGATAGTCATCAATACGATTGCGGGCAGTAGGGAGTTTTAGCTTTTTATTACCCGGCTCAATGACATCTTCCAGGTTGTCAGTAATTACCGATAATGCCTCAATATCGGCAAGATCCTTATCATCACCGGCATCAAACTCGTCATCAAAATCGTCTTCTGCCATATCAGACCCTCACTAGTATGGATATGCGATTTATAACTCTAATTCTTAAAAGTGAATAATCAATTATTTTTATGAATAAAGTTTAAGTATCAGCTGAAAGTAAGTATATATATAGACAGCCTATTAATTTATTTTATGGCCTATGTACTATATTTAAACAGCGTTAGTAATAATTTGGTGATGTTGGTACAGCAGCTATACAGATTTACAATAGAGGGGGTGTTCTGCTTCAGGCGGCCTGCTTTCTATTGGCTGCCTGGAACAGATTGAAAAAATTATCCGTTGTTGCCCTGGCGATCTCTTCTTTGCTGACGCCCTTCACCTCTGCAAGCATGTCGGCCACATAAGTGGTGAAGGCAGGCTCATTGGTTTTTCCGCGCATCGGAACCGGTGCCAGGTAGGGGGAGTCCGTTTCAACAAGTAAAAGATCTAATGGCACTTTTTTCGCTACCTCGCGCATGTCCTGTGCATTTTTAAAGGTCAGAATCCCTGAAAACGAGATATAGAAACCGATATCCAGTGCCCGCTTTGCGGTTTTCCAGTCTTCAGCAAAACAGTGCATGACTCCACCACACTGACTGGCCTGCTCTGCTTGCAGCATGTCCATGGTATCTAATGCCGCTTCTCGGGTATGAATTATTAGTGGTCTATTCGACTCGATGCCGGCATGAATATGGCGCGCAAAGCGTTCTTTCTGCCAGCTCATATCGCCGCTGCTGCGAAAGTAGTCGAGACCGGTTTCACCAATTGCTACTACATCAGGATCCTGGGCAAGTTCAACCAGCTCTTCGGTACTCGGTTCTCTTCCCTCATCATGATTAGGATGCACACCGACAGAGGCATAAATAAAATCATAGCTTCTGGCCAACGCCAGCACTTCGGGATAATCTTCCATATTTACCGATACGCAGAGCATGTGTTCAACACCCATGTCATGGGCGCGCTGAATGACACCTTCGGTATCTTCCGATAGGGGTTCAAAATTTATATGGCAATGGGAATCGACGAGCATGGTTTGGTGTTCTCTGCGGACGGGTTATAGCCGGGACAACGAGAGGGATCAATCTCCGTGCTTGATAATTTTTATAATATTGACTCGCTGCGCCCGCTTTGATGAAAATTTATAGCGTATGGGTCGGTCGAGTTGATTTTAATGCGCCGCCTAGCAATGTTTCGATTTTATCTCTGGCTGGACCAGAATCCTTCTGGTTGAACTGAATACCGACACCTGCATGTTTCTGGCCCTGGGCGCCCTGCGGAGTAATCCAGACAACGCGGCCAGCGACTGGTATCTTTTCATTTCCATTTAGCAGTTTTAGCAGCATAAAAACTTCCTCACCCAGTTTATATTTCCGAGTAGTTGGGATAAACAAGCCACCGTTTTTAATAAAAGGCATATAGGCAGCATACAGGGCATTTTTATCTTTTATAGCCAGGGATAATACCCCTGGACGCTTTACAATATTGTCATCATTAGACATTCACTCCACCTCTTATGCAGACCTGATTACTATTTGTGAAACAATTTTTGCCAGCTGATTAAATCATTTTCCAGTGCAAGTAAATCATCAAGTGGCCCACCCGCCAGTTGTTTACTTACTGAGACGTTATCAAGATATGTGAACAATTCTTTAAAGTTTAACCTGTTTCCGATATCAATCAATACCCTGTCATCATCATTTTTTCTTACTGAATTGGTGTGTGTGACAAATTTTAGCCTGATAATGTTGCCGATAAATACCTGAATTGGGGCAAGTATATCTACCAGTTCAGTATCCTTAATCATCTCAGCGGCTGCTGTTACCGGATCAATTTTTCGGTTAGCCAGCTGCAGCATCGTATGAACAATTCTAGATTCATCAGGTATTTGATTGCCTTCTGCAAGTGCCACTGCACGTAAGGGCAAGCCGGCAGCACGGTCAAGCAAATCAACAGTATCCGATCTCCCTGGCAAGCGACTATTCAGCCATTTCAGGGCCAGTGCTTTATCAGGGGTACGGAAATCAATACGGTTACAACGACTTCGCAAGGTGGGCAATAGTCGACCCGCTTGATGACTGATTAGTAGAAAAAAACATTCTGATGGCGGTTCTTCCAGCGACTTTAACAAACTGTTTGCCGCATTGATGTTCAAATCTTCTGCAGTATTGAGAATAATAATGCGACAGGCTGAAATATGAGGTCGCGTATTGATATCAGGAATGACATCTCTGACCTGATCTATAGTAATGGCAGCAGAAGGATTTTTACGTTTTTTTCGTTTGCTCTCGTCTTCAAGGTAGCGAGGAGCATAAGTCGCAAGTAAGTTTGCAATTTCCAGTGTGCGTTTTTCACTTTGCAGTACATGCAGATCGGGATGGGTACCACTTTCAAACAACTGGCATGAGTGGCAACGGCCACAGGCATCATTTCCCTGTTCCTGGCATAGCATTGTTTTTGCCAGCACTTCTGCAAAGACAGTCTTACCAAGGCCTGAATGACCAGCGAGCAAATAGGCATGCGCCTGTCTGTCATGAGCGCTGAAAAAAGCTTCAAAGGCTTGTTGTGTCCAGGGCAATAAATCCTGCTTATTCACTGGTTGCTCCGGCAAGCAAATCATCCAATATACTGTCTATCTGCGACAGTACATTCCCCAGTGCTTGTGAAGAATCGATTACTTTGACTCTTTCCGGTTCTCGACTGGCGATGTCCAGGTAAGTTAAGCGCATTCTTTGCATGAAAGAAATATCTTCCGATTCAAAACGGTCAGGGGTACTACGTTTGCCTGCCCGTTCAAGTCCCACGTCAACAGGAAGATCCAGTAATAGAGTGAGATCCGGCTTCAGGCCCTTTTGCACCCAATGCTCCAGATCAGCTATGCGTTGCTGGCTTATGCCTCTGCCTCCTCCCTGGTAGGCATAGGTGGCATCTGTGAATCGATCACATAGCACCCACGTACCGGCGACCAGGGCGGGGCTAATTACTTCATTCAAATGTTGCGATCGAGCAGCAAACATTAATATCAACTCAGTATCATCAAGAATATCGAAATTACCCCGATCCAGAAGTATCTCGCGAATCTTTTCGCCTGTTCTGGTGCCGCCGGGTTCTCGTGTAACACAAAGGTCGATGCCGGCTTCTTTTATACGTTTCTCGATATGCTTGAGACAGGTGGTTTTACCTGCCCCTTCGCCGCCTTCGAGAGTGATGAATTTTCCTGACATAGCTTAGTTGATTGAAAACTGGTGTATACGAATGACTAATACACTTCAAACACGCTATTCCTGCGCATGATGGATTCCTTTGACGCTGTTGCATAAATACAGTTTAGAACTTCACTGGGTGCCCGTATTTTTGCCTGTGACATCATTTTTGTAATGTCCGCTTTCACTTTTTGGTGGCAGAAGTATCATATGATGTAAAATTTTTACGTCGTCCTTTTAACTGGTATTTAATCACAGCTTCGTTGTGTTCAGTAAGCGTCGTCGAGAAATGATGTGTTCCATCACCTTTCGCGACAAAATAAAGTGCCCTGGTGTCTGCCGGATGTAGTGCCGCTCGAATTGAATCACCCCCTGGCATGGCAATCGGGGTAGGCGGCAGTCCTGCCCTTGTATAGGTATTATACGGGGTATCAGTCAACAGATCTTTTTTTCGAATATTGCCCTTGTAGTTCTCCCCCATACCATATATGACTGTCGGATCAGTCTGTAATCGCATTCCTTTACGTAGCCGATTGATAAACACGCCGGCTATCATCGGCCGTTCATCTGCTACACCGGTTTCTTTCTCAATAATAGATGCAAGAACCAGGGCCTGTTCCTTGTTCTGCAAAGGAAGACCGTCTTCACGTTGGTCCCATTCAAGGACAAGAAAATCGGCCATTTTTTTATAGGCACGACGAAGAATATCCAGATCACTCATGCTTGATGTATAGCGGTAGGTATCGGGGTAGAAGCGCCCTTCCGGATGTATACCATCAGCTTCAATCGCTTGCATGATTGCCTGATCATCGAGTTCGTCGATTTCGTGTCTAAGCTTCTTCTGCGTTGACAGGGCCATTCTCAGTTGCTTGAAATTCCATCCTTCAATAAATGTTACAGGGTAGTCAATGACCTTGCCGCTGGTGACAAGTTGCAGCAGACCCTGCAATGTAGTGTTGGCCTCGAGCCGGTATTCACCAGCCTTCAGTGAAGCTGCTAAGCCACGATAACGAGCCCATATTCTGAATGACCAGGGCTCATCAAGCAATCCTTCAGACACCAGTTGATCTGCAAATCCACGCATTGATGTCCCATTCGCCACAGTGATAATTTGAGGTTCATAATTAATCACTCTGTTTTCTGCATCATGTAACCAGTTGCCTGCAATTATGCTAATGATAATCAACAGGATTATTAAAAAAAGAATCAATCTGCGCAGCACATAGCCTCCTCCAGTTGCTGTTGCAAAAAGCGGGTCTTGTCTCCTATTTCGAAGTTCAGCTGCCCAGATTTCGCTGTCTCAATCTGTGATACTGGCCATATACCTATCAGGCTATTACAGACAAAAAGCTCATCGACATTTGGCAAATCCAGGACATCAAGTTCACCCTGCTCCACAGCTATTCCACACTTCTCTGCCAGCTTGATGATTATCCCACGGGTAATTCCCTCAACACCTGCATTATCAAGTGCTGGAGTAAATAAATGATCATGCCGCCACACGAAAAGATTACTCATGCTGCCTTCTATTACTTTATCCCTCTGATTGAGCATCAGGCCTTCGTCCCAGCCCTCAGTTGCACATTCCATACGGGCAAGAACCTGTTCAAGTCGATTTAGATGCTTGATGCCTGATAGATTTGTAGCACTGTTAATTCTCTGCTGACAGACTCCAATGCTAATACCCTGTCTTGCCTGAGCTGAATTCCTCACTCCGGGCCTTATCAATAGAACTCTGTTCGGCGATATTTCACGTGGAATCGTATAACCACAGTTTGAAAATCCACGGGTAATAATTATCTTAAGCGCTCCTTCCATGCAGTTTTCCGATAATTGAACAGCTTCTTTCAGCAGCACATCAACATTAGGGAGATTGGTAAAATGCAGGCAACGGCATCCCTCCAGCAGTCGATTCATATGTTGCTGCCACCATACCAGCCTTCCTCTGTTTATTCTTATTGTTTCAAATACCCCATCGCCGAACTGTAGTCCGCGATCAGTCACGTCGATTGACGACGAGACCTCGCCATTCACCAGGGTCATCGTCTGTTCAGCTTTTAACATTTACAGAACACCGGGCTGCTATCATCGTAGACTCGCATGCAGGCTGAGCAACAACTCCGCGTCAGGCCTGTCACCGATGTTAACTGCAGCTTCAATACGTGCATGGTGCCTGACAGCGAGCTCATCGACAAATCTCTGTACCTGATCCATATCCAGGCGGCAGTCACAGCGAATAGTGCCATGGACAGATGCACTGTACTCAATAGCTGCCCGAGAAATGACAAGATCAGCAACAAGACCCGCCCCGATAATGACATGATAGACGAGTGCCCATGCAGTTAATACACCAACAGAATAGATGCTGCCGGCGAATCCGGTGCCGTGGATATTTATATTCGGCTGCAGTGGTGCCTCGACGATAATATGCAGGCCATCGAGTTCTACAATCTTGTAGCCCATCGCAAGGCTAAGTGGAATGGTCTGGTGAATCTTTTCCTCAAGCGTGGCCATTGCACTGTTCATTTGAAAATATCCCGGTAACTCTTACGCAGAATGTTTTTTTGCACCTTGCCCATAGTATTTCGCGGTAATTCATCGACAATAAAAATCTGCTTCGGTTGCTTGAAACGTGCAAGTCGATCGCGTAATGCATCAAAGATGATTTGCTCGTTGATTTCGGTGCTATCATCCGCTACCACAATTGCAGTCACCCCTTCTCCGAAGTCAGGATGTGGCACACCAATCACTGCCGATTCTTTTACACCTGGCAGTGCGTCTATTTCGGACTCGACCTCCTTCGGATAGACGTTGAAACCACCTGAAATAATCAGGTCCTTTGCACGGCCGACGATGGTTACGCGTCCATCATCGTCCATCACCGCGATATCACCAGTGATGAACCAGCCATCAGCGCGGAACTCTTCAGCTGTTTTATCCGGCATCTGCCAGTACCCCTGAAACACGTTTGGTCCTGCAATTTCAAGCACACCGGACTCGCCGCGCGGCAATTCCCTGCCATCATTATCGGCGACTCGGGCGCTGATGCCGGGTAAGGGATAACCGACAGTACCGGCGATACGCTCTCCATCGTAGGGATTGGATGTAATCATGCCAGTTTCCGTCATCCCATAACGCTCCAGAATGCGGTGTCCTGTGCGAGCTTCGAAATCACGATGGGTTTCCGCCAGCAGTGGCGCAGAACCAGAGATGAAAAGACGCATATTACTGCAGATGCTTCGGTTGAAACCTGCATCATCTAACAAACGGGTGTAAAAGGTTGGCACCCCCATCATCACAGTAGATTCAGGCAATTTCTGCAATACAGTACTTACTTCGAATCGTGGCATGAATATGACTCGTGAAGCGCCCAGCAGGGCACAGTGCAAGGCTACAAACAGGCCATGAACATGATAGATCGGCAGTGCATGCAGCAGCACATCGTTGTTTTGCCAGTGCCAGTAAGCAAATAGTACCCTTGCATTGGCAGCAAGATTGCCATGGCTAAGCATGGCACCCTTCGAGCGTCCGGTGGTGCCGGAGGTGTAAAGGATGGCTGCGAGGTCGTCTGTTGCAATGTTAGCGATGTCCTCACACTCAGGCATTGACGACACAGCTGCCATCAATTCGCCATCACCTGCAGCACCCAGTGTCAAGAGTTCAGGCACACCCTGCCGCTGTGCCACACTTTTCAGTTCATCGAGCCTGTTCGGCATGCAAACAAATAGCTGTGGTGATGCGTCTCCGAGGAAGAAATTTACCTCATTCGAGGTATAGGCGGTATTCAGCGGGATATAGATCACACCTGCACGCAGGCAGCCCAGGTATAGCAGCACAGCCTCAATGGACTTTTCAACCTGAACAACGACGCGATCGCCCTTCTTTATTGACAGCTTCTTCATCAGGCTGAGCATCTGCCCGGTGCGTTGATTCAGCTCTCCGTAGCGTAGTTGCCGGCCATCAATTCCGTCCAGAAAAACTGCATCTGCCTGGGCTGGAAAGTTATCACTGAACAGGGAAAAAAGGTTAGCGCTACTCATTTGAATATACTGACTTTCATAATAGGTTGAAGGTCATTTTACATGCCAGTACAAAAAGGAAAACAGCAAAAAAGCGCCTTAGTAGCAAATCCGGCAACTTGTGAGCAAGCGTAGCGCCGAGGGGCGCAAATATCAGGCTGGCTGCGACTACGCCGCCAAATACCGGCAGATTCACATAGCCTATACTGCCGGCAGGTAGATTTTCTTCATTCAGGCCACCAACAATGTAGCCGATGGTGGCGCTGACGGCGATTGGCAGGCCAATCGCCGCAGCAGTGGCAATTGCCCGTTTGATAGGAATTCCACAGTAGCTGAGGAAGGGTACGTTTAAAGATCCACCACCGACTCCCATCAGAGCCGATACCACTCCGAAGCCTGTCGATATGCCATTTATCGCCAGTCTACCGGGTAGACCACGGTGTGCCGAAACTCGGCTGAATGCCATTTGCAGCGAGACGGCAAATAGAAAAATAATGAATGCGAAATAGAGAATTTTTCCCGGTATCAGGTCGGCGAACCAGGCTCCTAGCAGTGAACCAGCGAGAATACCCGGCGCCATCATGGTAAATATATTCCAGTCAACAGCCCGCTTGCGATGATGAGTGTAGATGCTGCTGATGGCAGTGACAATAATGGTCGCAAGTGATGTGCCAAGGGCCATCTTGATTGCCATTCCTTCTTGCAGACCCTGACTTTCAAACAACAACGTAACTATGGGAACAATCACGATGCCGCCACCAATCCCCAGCAACCCTGCCAGCGTACCGGCAATCGCACCCGATATCAGCAGTGTTGTCAAATCCATCACTGTATTAACCGATAGCAGTTCTTACAGCAGATATCAGTCACTTCAGCCAACTGATTTCATCAGGTAATCAGGCAGCCAGGTGGCAATGGCAGGAAATATCGCCAGCAGCACAATACCGAGCACCAGACAGAGCATAAAGGGCAATGCTCCCCATAGAACGGTCTTAAGATCTACGTCCTTGACGATACCGTTGATGACATAGAGATTAAGGCCAACTGGTGGTGTTATAAGTCCAATTTCCATGTTTAGAGTAAGCACTACGCCGAACCATATCGGGTCAAAGCCAGCCTGGGTAATAATTGGCACGATGGTTGGGGAGGTCATCAATATGACCGCTACCGGCGGCAGAAAAAAACCGGCTACCAGCAGGAACAGGTTGACATAGAACAGCAACTGCCATTTATTGACTTCCATACCTGCGATCCACTCGGCAATTCCCTGCGTGATATACAGACTCGACATCATGTAACTGAACAGGCCTGCCATACCGATGATCATCATCAGCATTACCGATTCTCGCGTGGCACCACGTACGATCTCCCATAATTTTACTGGCTGCCAGACGTGATAAATAATGACCACCAGCAGGATACTGATCATTGCGCCAACGCCAGATGCCTCAGATGGTGTTGCGACACCACCGTACAGGGCCCAGAGCACGAGTACAATTAACGCAAGAAATGGCAGGATCCTGGGCAGGACTATCAGCTTTTCTCGCAACGAGAAGCGCTTGCCAGGCTCGGTGAAGTGATAACCTTTTCTATAGGCATAAAATAGCGACCAGGCCATAAACAACAGCATCAGCATGACGCCCGGCAGAATGCCGGCGATGAACAGACGCCCTATCGAGGTCTCGGTGGCAATACCGTAGACAATCATAGTTATCGACGGTGGGATCAGTATGCCCAGTGTCCCACCAGCGGCAATAGCTCCCGTGGCCAGGCTTGCCGGATAACCGCGCTGGCGCATTTCCGGGATCCCCATCTTGCCAATTGCTGCGCAGGTAGCTGGTGACGACCCAGTCAATGCGGCAAACACACCACAGGCACCAATATTGGATATAAGCAAGCCGCCGGGTACTCGGTATAACCATCGATCAAGTGCTTCGTATAGATCTGCGCCTGCACGCGATGCAGCAATCGCCGAACCCATCAGCAGAAACATCGGGATCGACAGCAGAGCGAATTCATCGAGCGATGAAAATAGTGTATCTGCCACTACATCAAAAGCACCCACACCGTCTTCGATAACAAGGAACAGAACTGCAGTGAAACCCAGAGCGAATGCTACTGGCATACCGCTCAGCAGCAGCATAACAAGAACAACAGCGGCCAGCAGACCAAGAATCAGTGGGTCCATCAGGATGCCTCCGCGTTAATGTCACTAATGCCAAACGGCGGTTCCCTTCCAGTGATCAAACAGAGCAAATCTGCCAGGTACTGCAGAGAGATGGTGATAAAGCCAACAGGCATGGACAGGTAGACTTTCCACAGTTTGGGCCCCCATATAGTATCGGAACTCCAGTCCTCCACCCAGGCCTCGTGCCAGAACAGAAAACTATAGTAGGCCAGCAGTACACAAAGGATAGCTGAGCCACTATAGGCCAGCAGCGCCAACAGGAAACGGATTCTGGGCTTCACTGCCAGCGGTATAAGCTCTACATTGACATGGCCACGCGTAAGTAGCACATAAGGTGCACCCAGAAAGGTGGCGGCCATCAGGGTATATGTAACAAATTCAGTCTGCCAGTGTGTGGATTGATTTAATGCGTAGCGCGTTATCACCATCTGACAGATAATAATTACAGCGACAACAAGTAGAATGGCCGCAACGATACCAAGGAATCGTGAGAGCCCGGCGGTGAATCGAATAAATGTATCCATTATAGGCTACTTCTCAGGCACAGAAAAAACAGTGTGTGAAGAATATTAATCAGCCTGGGTTGAGTTTTCTAAATCCAATTTACTGCCCGCAATAAACATACATTGCGAGCATCATTGCGCACAACCCAGGCAATCAATTTTGCCACTTACTCTACGCTAAGTGCCATGTCCAGCAGTTCCTTACCGCCTTTTACACTATCACTAAAGTCTTTATAGCTGGAAGTATCTGCTATCTTGCGCCACATAGCAGCCTGATCAGCAGTCATCTCAACCACTTTCACACCGGCTTTTTTGTAGGCATCGACCAGTTTCTGGTCTGCTTCGATAGAGGCCTGGTGTGCGAACTGTTCTGCTTTTTCAGCCGCCTTCAACAACGCCTTCTGCTGTTCCGGGTTTAGTTTTGCAAAACTTTTCTTGGCCATTAGTATAGGCTCATACATTACCCACAGCGCGTTCTTGCCCGGTGCTGTCAGGCAACTAACCTGTTCATAGATTCGATAAGAAACCAGTGATGAAGAGGACGTATTGGCACCATCGATTACGCCTGTCTGCAGGCCTGAGTAAATTTCAGAGGAAGGCATTGATGCTATAGAAGCACCAGCTGCATTCAGCATCTGGTTGAAGGCTTTACCGGCAGCACGGAATTTCATGCCTTTCACATCATCAGGTTCCAGAATACACTCTTTTTTTGATACGAAACCGCCAGCCAGCCAGGTATCGGCCAGTACCATAACCCCTGCATCATCCATAATCTTCTTGATGTGTTGCATGAATGGTGACTTGTTCAGACGCTGAGCATGGTCGTGATTTTTTACCATACCCGGCATTAGTGTCAGGTTGAACTCCGGGTGTCTACCCCCTGCATAGGCCAGTGGAAAAGCAGTAATATCCAGCTTGCCCTTGGTCATCGCACCCCACTGCTCCTTTGGTTTGAACAATGACTTTCCGGGATAGACTCTAATGTTGACGCCAAGGCCTGACTCATTCATATCACGGGCAATCATCTGCACCATCTCGTCTCGAATGTCTCCTTTGCCGCCTGGCCACTGGTGCGATGCCTTAAGTTTTATGTCAGCGGCGTGGGCATTCGCTAACGGGACGGCCAGCATAGCGGCAACAGCTACAGCGGTAAGTGTCTTTTGTATCAGTTTCATTTTTTTCCTCCAGGTTTTTTGCTTAACTGCAAGCTTGTGATATCCGACCTTGGTAGCTTCCATTCAGGGGGATAATTAACAGGACGGAGATCTTTATTCGTTATTATTCCATTTTGTTTCGCAGGAAGGTTAAACGATTCTTCTGCGATAGTCTATGAATGGGGTGTCTAAATCTTATATGTTATTAACGTTGGTTTATATCATCCGCTTGACCCGCCGCGGGCACTACACCGAAGAAAATATACTGGTCAGGCCTCTCGCCTTGGAACGTGTTTCATCCAGCTCCCGTAGCGGATCTGAATCAGCCACAATTCCAGCCCCGGCACGAAAACTGTAACGGTTATTGTAGTGTGTGATCGTCCTTATTAGAATATTCAGATCCATATCGCCATTGTGACATAGATAGCCAACAGAGCCAGTATAGGCATCACGTGCTTCAGTCTCCAGCTCGGCAATAATCTCCATGCAGCGAACCTTCGGGCAACCGGTAATTGTACCGCCAGGGAAGACAGCGCGAATTATCTCACCAGGTAACACACCCTCCTTTAGCACACCACTAATATCTGAAACTATGTGATGCACATGGGCATAGCTCTCCAGCACCATAAGATCATCAACCTGAATAGATCCCGGCTGGCAAATCCGGCCAAGATCATTTCTTTCAAGATCGACCAGCATGATATGTTCGGCACGTTCTTTAGGATGCAGCAACAGCTCAGCAGATAGCTGGCTGTCGATTCTCTGGTCATTACTGCGCGGATAGGTGCCTGCAATGGGTCGTGTACTAACTCTGCCCTGTCGCTGTTGCAGCAGGCGTTCTGGTGATGAGGATAGAATGGTAGTTTTATGATCGAGTCTTGCCCAGGCGGCAAAGGGTGCCGGATTTGATTGCCGTAACCTGCGCCAGGCATCCGTCACTGACACGGCATGGTTACATTCAGCCTGCCAACGACGCGACAGATTGACCTGAAATACATCACCAGCACGCACATACTCTTTTATCCGCTTGATGCTTTGCAGATATTGATCGCCCTCTTCTTCCCATATATCGCAAAAAAACGGGTTGTTTTCAGCCTTACCGGTGGGTGCTTCTTCGGTTAGCAGAATGACATCCTTGATAATTTCATCAAGTCGTTGTGCAGCACCATCACCACTGGCAAAAACATAGTCTTGCCCAGTTTCCCTGTTACGGACTATGCCGGCAGGGATTTCTACCATCATTGCGCGGGGCAGTTCCGGCTGGTGCAGGAAGGTACTGAGAACAGGTTCTATTTCTTCTACCAGTTCGTAGCCCAGGTACAGGAACCAGCCGCCATAGAAAGGCAGTTTATGTTCATTGGCATGGTTTGTCTTACTTTCATGCTGTCGATAAATTGAATCAAGCTTATCGAGAAACGGTATTTCACCCAGGTTCTCACCATCCAGTAGCAGACTGCCGTTTGCCAGACAGGTCAGTTGTGTTCCGGGAAAAGCGAACAGGATATCAAAGCGGCCCAGTGACGAAGGCTCGCCGGTGTTCTCAAGCAGGAATGGGTATCTTTCAGGATGCGCTTCTGCCAGATCAAAAAGATCGGGGCAGTGCGCGAGTTGTCGTACCAGGCAGGGTGTTGACAAGACTGAGATCCAGCAGGATCAGGACATTCGTTTCATGACCAGGGTGCCATTGGTGCCGCCAAATCCAAAAGAATTCGACATCGCAACATCAATCTTCATATCTCTTGCAGTGCCAGGTACATAATCCAGATCACATTCCGGATCAGGATCTTCAAGATTAATCGTCGGCGGAGCAACCTGGTGTTTTATTGCTAGGGTGGCATAAACAGCCTCAATTGCACCTGCCGCGCCCAATAGATGGCCCGTCATGGACTTTGTAGAACTGACTGCAATCGAGCTTGCATAATCACCCATGGCCAGTTTCACCGCCTGGGTTTCTGCAATGTCACCAAGAAGCGTAGACGTACCATGAGCATTGATGTAATCAATATCCTGTGGATTTACGCAGGCATTGCGCATGGCATTTTCCATACAAAGTGCCGCACCTGTGCCACCCGGTATGGGGCTGGTCATGTGATAGGCATCGCCACTGAGTCCAAAACCTGCCAGCTCAGCATAGATTTGTGCACCACGATTTCGTGCGTGTTCGAGTTCCTCCAGCACCATTACTGCTGAGCCTTCACCCATAACAAATCCATCGCGGCCTTTATCCCAGGGGCGTGAAGCTGCCTGCGGATCATCATTTCGGGTGCTTAGTGTCTTCGCGTTGCCAAACCCGGCCAGTCCTGTCGGGGTAATAGAGCTTTCTGAGCCTCCAGCGAACATGACATCAGCATCGCCATATTCAATTAACCTGGCAGCATCGCCAATCGAGTGGGTCCCTGTCGCGCAGGCAGTTACAATAGCTAGATTGGGGCCTTTTGCACCCAGCGCAATAGACAGGTTACCAGAAATCATATTGATGATGCTGCTGGGGATGTAAAAGGGCGAAATACGTCGTGGTCCGCGCTCAAATAACGCCCGTGTCTGTTTTTCGATGGTTGCGAGGCCACCGATACCTGCACCAATATGGACGCCTACACGATGTGCATTTTCATCAGTGACCTCAAACCCGGAATCCGCCAGCGCGTCAAGACCAGCAGCCATACCAAGCTGTATGAAGCGATCCATTTTGCGGCAGGATTTACTGTCGATCCAGTTCTCAGGCTCAAAATCAACAATCTGTCCAGCAATCGTCGCGGGCATACCTGTTGTATCAAAACTTTTTATAGTGCTGATACCACTTTTACCGGCAGTAATATTCTGCCAGTTGGCATCCAGTCCCAGGCCTGCTGGAGAATGAATTCCTATACCAGTAATAACAACACGACGCTTACTCACTTATATTTTCTCGGCAAATGGTCTGTTAGAGGCATAACCTATAATCAGAAAAAAGCCGCTGCTCTATATAAGATGCAGCGGCTTTCCCCTACTATATAGTACTAGCTGGTAGCAGCATTAATGTGATCGATAGCCTGCTGAACTGTGGTGATCTTCTCGGCTTCATCATCCGGAATCTCGAGGTCAAATTCTTCTTCCAGAGCCATAACAAGTTCAACTGTATCGAGTGAATCTGCGCCCAGATCATCGACAAAAGAAGACGTATTGGAAATCTGGTCTTCGCTGGTACTGAGTTGTTCAGCTACAATTTTCTTGACGCGTTCTTCAACACTACTCATTTGATTATTTTCCTCTGTAATTAAACAAAAATGTTCTCCATGGCATTGATACCATATTTGAAATTAGCAGTCCAACCGAGTGACTCTGCAGAACGGTTATTCTACCCCATATACATGCCACCGTTTACATGAATTTCAGTGCCGGTGATATAAGAAGCATCATCGGACGCCAGAAACAGGACTGCTGCGGCGATATCTTCAGCCGTACCGAGACGTGAAAGTGGAATTTCATTAATTAATTTCTGACGCTGGTCATCTGCTAAAGCGCGGGTCATATCTGTATCTATAAAACCCGGTGCAACGGTATTGACAGTGATATTGCGAGAGGCTACTTCCCGTGCCATCGCCCTGCTGAAGCCAGCTACACCGGCTTTTGCTGCTGAATAGTTGACCTGTCCGGGATTACCCGTTGCGCCCACTACTGAGGTAACACTGATGATTCGACCCTGTTTGGCTTTCATCATTCCACGCAGTACTGCCTTGCTCATACGAAACACCGATGACAGATTGGTATCCATAATGGTCTGCCAGTCATCCTCTTTCATACGCATTAGCAGATTGTCGCGGGTAATGCCGGCATTATTGACCAGGATAGTGGGTGCACCCTTCAGCACAGCGCACGCCTTGATAATGGCATCAATGGACTGCTGGGAAGTGACATCGAGCTCACGACCCACTCCTTCGTAGCCAGCTGCCGTGATGCGCTCTTCAATCGCCAGCGCGCCGCCATGTGTCGTTGCCGTACCAATGACAAAAGCACCATGCGCTGCCAGCGTATCTGCGATAGCAGCACCTATACCACGTGAGGCCCCTGTTACCAGTGCGATTTTTCCTTCAAGTTTCACTTTTCCGCCTCCAGTGCTGCAACAACAGAATCTTTATTTATCAATGGGATACAGCTGATATCTCTATTAATGCGTTTGCTTAGACCACAGAGGACTTTGCCGGGCCCGCATTCAATCAGCAGACCAACCCCATGATCATGCATATTATTGATAGTTTCAACCCAGCGTACCGGTTCAGAGATCTGTCGGGCAAGCAGCTGACGGATTTCGTTTTCATCAGCTGCTGCCTGCACGTTAACATTATGAATGACAGGAATCGCGCACTGGCTGATTGACACATCATTGAGCCTTGCTGACATCTGTTCTGAGGCGGGCCGCATCAATGCACAATGTGACGGAACACTGACGGGTAAGACGAGCGCACGTTTGGCACCAGCTACTTTGGCATTCTGCACAAGACGACTTACTGCAGCGGCACTTCCCGCTACCACTACCTGCCCGGGAGCATTGTAATTTACCGCTTGCAGTACTTCGCCGCCAGCATTTTCCTGACAGAGCGTCCTGACACTCTCGTCATCGAGCCCGAGTACTGCCGCCATGGCACCCTCACCTTCAGCTACAGCTTGTTGCATAAAATGAGCTCGATCAGAGACCAGTGCTACTGCATCGGAAAAATTCAGCGCACCGGCACAGACCAGTGCAGTATATTCACCCAGACTGTGGCCAGCCATGATCGCAGGATTAGCTCCACCGGCTGCCTGCCAGGCACGCCAGCTGGCCACACCAGCAGTCAGCATTGCTGGTTGGGTAATTTCAGTAGAGTTCAATTTCTCTACAGGCCCTTCTGTCACCAGTGCCCATAAGTCATAGCCGAGAATGTCTGATGCCTCGGAAAAGGTATCATGGATGACTGTGTTTGATTCAGCCAGTGAATTCATCATACCGATAGATTGCGAACCCTGGCCCGGAAATATAAATGCTGTGCTCATAAGTTTTAATCTGTAATCTACTATCTTTGCCTGCTCACATCTTCAACAGCACGGCGCCCCATGTGAATCCACCACCAAAGGCTTCAAGCATAACTGTTTCTCCAGCTTTGATTCGCCCATCGCGTACTGCCTCATCTAAAGCCAGGGGAACTGAAGCCGCTGAAGTATTGCCGTGCCTGTCTACTGTAACAACGACATTATCCAGCGACATGCCAAGTTTCTTCGCGGTGGCATTGATAATACGTATATTTGCCTGATGAGGAACCAGCCAGTCAATATCAGATTTTTTCAGATTATTATGACTCAGTGTTTCATCTACAATACGTCCAAGGGTATTCACTGCCATTCGAAAGACTTCATTACCTTTCATTTCGATATAGGCATTTCCTTCTATGACATCCTGATAATTATTTGATACACCTGTTGGCACCTGCAGCAGATTCTTGAACTGCCCGTCAGAGTGAATGTGGCTGGAAATAATTCCTGTTTCATTGGATGCTTCAACAACCACGGCTCCGGCACCATCTCCAAATAATATACAGGTGCCTCTATCCGTCCAGTCAACAATACGTGAAAGGGTTTCGGAACCAACGACCAGTGCACGTTTAGAAGTTCCGCTGCGAATAAAATTATCGGCTACCGTCAAAGCATAAATAAATCCTGTACAAACTGCCTGTACATCAAATGCCGGGCAACCATGAATACCAAGTCGCTCCTGCAAAAGACAGGCGGTTGAAGGAAAAATCAGGTCAGGCGTCGTAGTCGCGACGATAATAAGGTCTATTTCTGAATGGCTGATGTCTGCACTTTCCATAGCAAGACGAGCCGCCTGTACTGCCATATCACAGGTTGTTTCACCTTCTGCAGCAATGTGGCGTTCGCTGATGCCAGTTCGAGAAACAATCCATTCGTCACTGGTTTCAACCATGTTCTCGAGATCTGCATTGGTCAGGACTTTCTCCGGTAGATAACTACCTGTGCCAATTATCCTGGAATAAGTCTTGCCAGTATTACTCAATATCCTGTTCTCTTTCTGTATTGCTGAAATCCGTTTTTGCTAATACCTTTTCGATCTCGTCAATGACCTGGTATTGGACCTCCCGGTACGCTTCATGAATTGCCTGTGTATATGCATAGATATCAGCACTACCATGGCTCTTAATGACTATCCCACCGAGCCCAAGCAAGGTAGCACCATTGTAACGACGATTATCAAAGCGTGAGCGCAAGGCTTTGATTACAGGTATTGCAAGCAGGCCTGATATTTTTGTAAAGATGTTTTTACCAAACTCTTCTTTCAATATTGAAGAAATCATTTGTGTCAGGCCTTCCATAGTTTTCAATGAAACATTACCAACAAAGCCGTCACAGGCAATGACGTCGAGGTCGGAGGTAAAAATATCATCACCCTCTACAAAGCCGACATAGTTTATGGGACTTTTTTTTAGTAATTCGCCTGCTGCTTTAACAGTTTCATTGCCTTTAACGTCTTCATGACCGATGTTTAACAAGCCAACTTTAGGGGCAGTTATCTTTTCTGTAGACTGAACAAGAATTGAGCCCATGATGCCAAACTGCTGCAGCACCTCTGCTGAACTGTCTACATTGGCACCAAGATCAAGCAAGTGGACATGGCCATGCATGGTTGGGATGGCAGTGATAATGGCAGGGCGTTTAATGCCAGACAATGTCTTCAGTACAAAGCGAGCAGTCGCCATCAGTGCCCCAGTATTGCCGGCACTGACACAGGCATTGGCACGGCCATCCTTTACCAGATTAATAGCGATGCGCATGGAGGAATCTTTTTTTCCTCGTAATGCTGTCGATGGGGATTCTTCCATGCCTACGATCTGTGAGGCATGTTGAACTTCGAGCCTGTCTGAATAATTGTTGCTGTGTCTGTCCAGTTCAGAATCCAGCACGTCTTGCTGCCCTACCAGAATAATGGACAGGTCCGGCTTGCTGGCTAGTGCTGAAAGTGCAGCAGGGACAGTGACCGACACCCCTGTATCACCACCATGTGCATCAATGGCTATTGTTATTGCCACAATCTTTCTAGACTATTCCAGGTTAGCCGAGGCAATTATTCTGCGTTAGTGTCGACTAATTTGCGCCCTTTGTAGAACCCATCCGCAGTAATATGATGGCGCCGGTGTGTTTCGCCGGTCACTGGATCAGTAGTCAGTGCCGGATTGCTCAGTTTATCATGCGAGCGACGCATGCCGCGTTTTGAAGGTGTCTTACGATTTTGTTGAACTGCCATTGAATTAACCCTGTATGTGCTCTCTGCAGCAACCATCAAAAAAACCGATAGCTACCACAAACCAATTAATAAAATTAAACCGCGCAATGATACGGATTCAGTTTGCAGCTGTCAAAGTAATTCCAAACTGTTACAGCATCTTTTTTTATGCAGAAATGACTGAGAATCAGGGAGTTATGCTGTTTAATTGGTGTATCTGTGTAGCATTGGTAATAATAGAAAAATGGCGACACATACATTCTTTATCAACATAGTCATTATTCTGTTAACGGCACGGGTATTTGCCGAGATCGCCAGCCGCATAAATATTCCACCAGTAGTCGGTGAGCTGCTTGCAGGCGTAGTGCTGGGACCTAGCCTGCTTGGCTGGATTGCTCCTGATGACACGCTAAGAATGCTCGCTGAGATCGGCATTATTATGTTGCTGTTTGAAGTGGGACTGGATACAGATATCAGCAAGCTTGTGAAGGCCGGTAGCAAGGCTGTTATTGTCGCTTTTAGTGGGTTTTTCCTGCCATTTTTGCTTGGTTTTACAGTCAGCTTTTACATTTTCCAGCAAGCCACGCTGGTTTCGTTGTTTGTTGGCGGAACACTCACCGCCACAAGCATAGGTATAACCGTGCGGGTACTGAGAGACCTCAATCGAAAATCCTGTCATGAAGCTCAGATCGTTCTTGGCGCAGCTGTCATAGATGATGTTTTGGGTGTGGTCCTGCTGTCACTGCTCTATGAATTTTCCACAGGAGGTGGAATCAACCTGGCAAATACCAGCCGGGTATTAATTTTTATCGGCGTTTTCTTTCTTGTTGCACCTGTATTGGCAAAGTCTATTTCATTGCTAATCAAACGTTTTGAAGGTGTCAGTGAAATACCCGGTATGATTCCGGTTACGATGGTCTCGCTGGTTCTGTTTTTTGCATGGCTGGCATACACCATAGGTGCTCCAGAGCTAATGGGAGGGTTTGCCGCTGGTCTTGCCCTGTCTCGACGCTTTTTCCTGCCTTTTGGCATCGCTATAAGTAATGACCCGAAATTTGCTGTTCGCATTGAGTCCCAGATGCAGCCCATAATCCAGCTATTCACACCAATTTTCTTCGTCATGGTTGGTCTGTCGCTGGATCTTTCTGCTATTGACTGGACAGTTAGCTTTATCTGGTTTTTCTTCTTATCAATGTTGCTAATTGCTATTTTCAGCAAACTTAGTGGAGCAATTCTATTGCCACTCCCGCTTGTGGAGCGCATAGCAATCGGTATTGCGATGGTTCCCCGGGGTGAAGTGGGCTTGATCTTTGCCGAGCTTGGTCGTGCGGCCGGTATACTGGATAATAATCTTTATGCGGGTATTGTGATGGTCATCGCTGTAACAACAATAATGTCGCCGATATTCCTGAAATGGTATTACAAAAAAAATAACAGCTATTTTTATAACCAGGGGCCAGCATAAGTACTGCTGTAGACGCAAATGTTGACAGGGAATAGACTGTCTTTGATGATAACTCCTCTACGATATAAGTACTCAGGAAGAAACAGAACATGAGATCCGAACCTGAATTAATTCTTGGTTCCACTTCAATCTATCGCCGCGAATTGCTGGAACGGCTGAAAATTCCTTTTCGTGTTGAAGCACCGGACATTGACGAGACTCCTTTTGCGCATGAAACACCTCAGCAACTGGTTGCACGCCTGTCGCTTGATAAAGCCCGTTCAGTTGCCGCCAATAATCCAGCTAGCCTTGTGATTGGCTCGGATCAGGTTGCAGTACATGGTGACAGGATTGTCGGTAAACCACATACCCACGATAAAGCGATGCAGCAGTTAACAGAGGCCAATGGTAAAGAGATCATGTTGTATACCGGCTTATCTCTGGTAAACGCTGATACCGGCGAGGCACAAACTGAAGTCATTCCTTTTCAGGTGGTATTCCGTAAACTTTCTGAACAGCAACTGGAGTCATATCTACTCAAGGAGCAACCCTATCATTGCGCCGGAAGCGTGAAATCAGAAGGGCTGGGCATTGCCTTATTGGAACGCTTTGAAGGTGAAGATCCGAATACACTAATTGGCTTGCCGCTGATCCGCCTGATTCGAATGCTGGAAAACTTCGGCGTGAGTATAATTTGACGCGTTAATCATCGAGTAAATCATCCACCACCCTGCACCTGCCAATCGCGGCTCATTCGATGTATAGTTAAACTCTTATTCACTCCGGGGCTTTTACAATGACATCCTCTGAAGATCAGCCACAGCGCAAACTCGCCGCAGTTTTACAGGTGGATATGGCTGGCTATAGTAGACTGATGGGCGATGATGAAGCAGGTACTCTTGCCAGGCTGAAAATTCTTCAACAGGACCTGCTCTACCCTACTGTCAAAGCATTTCACGGTCGTATCGTCAAGCTAATGGGAGATGGGCTACTGGTTGAGTATCCCAGCGTGGTGGAAGCCGTCGCCTGTGCCGTGACAATTCAGCAACGAATGGCACAACACAACAGAGACGTTGCCGATTCCGAAAAGATACAGTTTCGCGTGGGCATAAACCTGAGCGATGTCATTATAGATGGTGACGATATCTATGGTGACGGGGTCAATATCTGTGCCCGACTGGAAGGTCTGGCTCCCACCGGCGGTATCTGTATATCAGGAACTGTTTATGACGCACTTGGCAATAAGCTTCCGCTGGATTTCAAATCCCTCGGTGAACAGAAGGTAAAAAATATTGCACAACCAGTTCGTGTCTACAGCGTACAACTAGCCGCCGGGGCTGAATTGCCCAAGCCGGGAGAGCAAATTCACAGTGCAGAGTCTCTGACAAATAGTGCTAGGAAATTAAAGTTACAGAAATGGTTGCTCGCAGTTTTTCTGCTTGTTTTTACTGCTGTACTTGCATTGTTGTCATGGTTGCAGCCATGGCAGCAGAAAGAAAGTTCTCTTAACAGCGAAGGCATAGTGGCAACATCACCCAATAAACCATCGATTGCCGTGCTGCCTTTTAGCAACATGAGCGGTGACAGCGAACAGGAATATTTCAGTGACGGTATCTCGGAGGACATTATCACTAAAATCTCTCAGTTAAAGAACCTGGCCGTCATTGCCCGTAATTCCTCTTTCACCTATAAGGGTACCAATACAAAAGTTCAGGATATTGGCAAAGATCTCGGTGTTCGATACGTGCTCGAAGGCAGTGTCCGTAAAGTCGATGACCGGGTGCGTATTACTGCTCAACTCATCGATAGTCACAGTGGACACCATCTATGGGCAGAAAAATTTGATCGTAAGTTGACGGATGTGTTTGCAGTACAGGATGAAATAACCGACAGAATCACCACGGCCTTGTCGGTTAAGCTCAGCGTCGATGAGCAGACGCAAGTCGCAAAAAATTCAACAAACAATTTCGAGGCATACGACCTGTTTCTGAAGGGACAGCGTGCGTCAGCGACAATGGCTAAAGAGGGGCTGGATAACGCTATTGGGCTCTATAGAGAAGCGATCCGTCTTGATCCCGGTTTTGCCCGTGCCTATGGGTCACTGGCAGTGACTATGGAACGCCAAACCCATCTTGGGTACACAGATTCTCCTGTCGAGGCAAGTGAACGGGCGCTAAAACTGGCCCAGAAAGCGGTATCAATTGATCCCAGCTCACCGCAGGCACAATGGGCACTGGCTTATGTATATATGAGAAAGAAGCAATTCGACGATGCGATTGCGGCATTGGAAAAGGCCATAGAAGTTGCACCAAACTACGCAGATGGCTACGGACTTCTTGCTCTGATTTATAATAATCTGGGTCAGGCGGAAGATGCGCTACGCCTGATTAAAAAAGGCATGGAACTCAATCCATATTATACCTATGATTATCCATATAATCTGGGTCGCGCATACTACACCCTCAAAGACTATGCTAAAGCTGCTCAACAGCTTGAGAATGCAATCGAACGGAATGAGGCTATTTTCCTGCCACGTCTGTATCTTGCAGCCAGCTATGTACAACTCGGACGCCAGGATGAAGCTGAGTGGCAAATAACTGAACTCGAGGTTTTAATTCCCGGCTCAACAATCTCACATTGGGAGAAAATAGTCGTTATTGCAGACGAAGATTTAAGGAAACGCTTGTTTAATGATTTGCGAGCAGCCGGAATGGCCGAATAAAGCACCTCCACATATGGACGTAGACAGACTTTTAATTCAGCGGCTCCAGGCTTCCTGATGGCCGCGTCCCAGAACAGTCACCTGGCTTCAATTCATCATCGACAGAACTTCAGCTGATTTAACCAGCGGCACTACATTTCAGAATGATCATGCAACTGCTGCAGGCCATTGTGTGGCATGTCATGCTGCACTGAGTGATTGTGACCTCCGCTGAAAGCTTTTGTTAAAATCATCGCACCAAACAGTATCAACAGGATGCCAGCCAGGTATCTTGTTTTTTTATTTCTGGTAAAACGTTGCAGCTTCTCAGCCAGGCCGCCCATCGCTAACAGCATAGGCAGCGTACCGACACCGAAAGAAAACATCAGCAAAGCACTTTTCATCGCGTCACCGGATGTTGCAGACCACGCCAGGGTGCTGTATACCAGCCCGCACGGCAACCAGCCCCACAACAGACCGAGGCTAAACGCATGGGGCAATGTTTTTACAGGCATTAGTCGTCGGCCGAATGGCTCTATCAAGCGCCACAAATGGCTGCCCAAACGTTCCAGCGGCGCCATGGTCTGCCACCAGCCTGCAATATAAATGCCCAGCGCAACCATGAACATGCCGCCGACGAAGCCACCTACCGGAAAGCTGCCAATTTGAAAGATGTTGCCGACTGATTCAGTCAGTATGCCAATCAGTAATCCTGCAAATGTATAGCTCAACAGACGACCCATATTATAGGTCAGCAGGTAAGGCAGCAGTTTCCATGCTGACTGGCGGACAGTACCCGGCAGACCCAGGGTTAGTGCACCGACAATGCCACCGCACATACCAATACAATGGGTAGATCCAAGTAGACCAATCAAGAATGCCGCAATGTAACCAATTTCACTCATAATGACTTCCTGGCAGGTTTCACATCACTGCAATTGCAATCTGCGATGCGGAACAAACGGGGGAGCCTATTATCAGTATTTTCTAATATTATTACATTGACTAATGTCAATAATATGAATATTTCCTAAGTGCTTTTCGTTGGTTGCAGAGGCTTACTGGCAGGCTATAGCAAGCGATAATTCGGTCAGCAATATGACTTAAGTATGAGCTCGACTATGTATAACAGGAAGATGGGAATTAATGATCAGGATGACAGTCAGTATGAGTATTTTAATCCCTGATCACAATGTCAGGGCTCTCATTGATGGTGCCGTCATCCTCCAGTATAGCCAGAATCGTATTATCCGGATTGGACAATACACAGACAGGCCGCTGAAATAACGGCCGTCGAATGAATTTGATGTACCAGCCAAATCTTTCAACAGCGCGAAAAGCGGCTATCTGATCGTTGTTCATGAACTCAAGCTGGTTATCCGGAACAGGTTTGATTTCTCCAGTTCTTCTTTCTTCATCCATCGTCATGTACCTCGAGTCCCGTTTAATACCCGCCGATTATGATTATATTGAGTCTACTTCAGAATATAAATCATGCAACTTGCTTACGGCAACGGTTGTCTATTTCTTGTTGAGTAAATCGGAAAGTCCCGCAAATGGACTATGGGTAGCCCCTTTCTCCATTTGTGCTGTAGTACTGACATCACCATACTCACCATCCAGCAGTCTGGAATGCTCATTATCATGGCAGTAAAGGCACAGAAGTTCCCAGTTGCTACCATCTTCAGGATTGTAATCATGATCATGATTGCGGTGATGAACAGTCAGTTCATGCAGATTTTCGCGGCTGAATTCACGTGCGCAGCGGCCACATATCCAGGGGTACATTTGCAATGCCTTTTCCCTGTATCCCTGTTCTCGTTTGTCTCGGTTACGATGAGCCTCGGCAACTATTTTATCGAGTCTCTCGCTAGACTCTTTATTCCTGTCAGAATTCATCGTTTGATCCTTCTATTAATACCTTCATTAATAATTGGGCTCTCTATGTTCATTCACTTTCTGATTTAGCATTTTACAGGAACCAGTCCAATACGGCTGCAAAATTATCAACACAGTCCAGCGGTTGTTCTGCTTGCAGGTCGTCCCGATGATGTACACCATAACAAACAGCAAGGGCATCGGCATTTGCACGATGTGCCATTTTTATATCATAGCTTGTATCCCCCACTACTATTGCCTTATCTGCCGGCACCCCTGTTGCAGTCAGTAAATCCAGAACCATTCGAGGGTGTGGTTTGGAGGCTGCTTCGTCAGCACAGCGGCTGGCGACAAATAGTTCTCTCAGTTTTGTGTGTTGGAGAACCCGGTCTAACCCTATGCGGGCTTTTCCTGTCGCTATGGCAAGTGAGTAATTACCAGAGCAGAGGTGTCTCAGGCCCTCCTCTACTCCGTCGAATAACGGCATCTCTGTTTCATCAAGATAGAGGAAATGTTCGCGATATCTGTCGACTACCTGCTGTCGTATCTCATCACTGTGGTCTGGTAACAGGACATCAAGAGCTTCTTTTAGACCCAGTCCAATGATATTTCGAACAGCGCTATCTCCCGGGTATTCAATATCAACATCAGCCACGGCTTTTCTAAAGCAATTGACAATCTTGCTTGCTGAATCCATCAAGGTGCCATCCCAGTCAAAAATAATAAGTTCGTATGTCTTGTTCCTGTTAGTCATCATGCAAGCTTTTCCAGCACACTGGCGAGTTCTTCTGGTAAAGGTGCTTCTATATCCATCGGTCTGTCATCTATTGGGTGCCTGAATCGTAGTCTGCTAGCATGCAAAAAAAGGCGTTTTAAGCCAAAAAGTTTCATCCGTCTGTTAAACACCCGATCGCCATATCGATCATCACCCGCAATTGGATGATCTATTGACAGGGCATGCACGCGTGCCTGGTGTGTGCGACCAGTAAGTAGCCGGATACTGACCAGAGCAGTGTTCGCCTTCGGAAAATTTCTCTGCAGGATAAAAATACTGGTTGCCGGCTTGCCATTGGCGGATACGGTGACGAAACGCTCACCAGATTGTCGGCTATTGACCTCAAGTGGATCGTTAATTTTTTTCTTTTTTCCGTGCCAGACACCTCGCAACAGTGCCAGGTAGGTCTTGTCCATACTCTTTCCATGCTCTCGCCTGAGCATTTCATGCATTTGTACCAGTGCGGTGCGCTTTTTTGCCAGCACCAGGCAACCTGAGGTTTCTCTGTCCAGGCGATGCACCAGCTCGAGAAAGCGACACTCTGGCCGTAACTGGCGAAAGGCCTCAATAACACCATAGCTGATCCCGCTACCACCATGCACTGCCATACCTGCAGGCTTATTCAGAACAATTAGTGATTTATCTTCATATAGAACGCTATTAGAAAGTCTTTCTCTGTCTGAGAAACTTGCCAGAGACGGTTCTCTTTCAGTCGTGCTTAGTGGTGGAATACGAACCATATCACCAGCATTTAATTTGTAGTATGGCTTCTTTCTGCCCTTGTTTACCCTAACCTGACCGGTACGCAACAATCGATAGATCATGCTGCGTGGGACACCTTTTAGCCGCGATAACAGATAATTATCTATCCTCTGACCACTAGAAGCCTGATCTACCTCGAGCAGGCGGACTGCAGTTTTATCTACAGGCAGCTTTGTTTTAATTGACGGGTCTTTTTGCGGCATAAGCTAATGATACAGGGTTTTGTTCGCTTATCGAATCCGTGATAATTCATTAGCTTAACGTTATAAGTGTCCGAAAACGTTGTGGCTATATGCAGACACTGGTATAGTGCGTCTCTGTGAAAACCAGTATTAAGTCATTTGTTCGACTTTTAATTGATTTTTCTATAGATTTTCTAGAACTGGATCACAAATATTGAATGAATATTGGGTGTAAGGATGTAACCTTCATCCACGGGTAATGAGATATCCGCCAGGTAGTGCCGGGAAGATGACGGAAAATGACTGTCCACCGTGCATAGTAGACCTGCTACACAAGAATGTAATTTTAAGCTTCAGGTACTGTTAACCGCGCTAAAAAATTAGTAAATATTACCAGCGCCAGCAGTAAACAACATCTCTAAGCTTTTTAGTAACAACCGGATTATCTCATTTATAAAGAATGACAGTCTGTTACCAGTTTGTAACAGACCTAATGACGCAAGCAGACAGGCTATACGTAGCTCATTGGTAATTTATAATTAGATAAAACCTGTTCAAGCCCTTTACAGACCTTTGAGTAACGACTAAAAAAGGTTCTTTCATCAGGGTAATGCAACAGCTACTGCAGTACGTAGACCTGACGCAAGGTGCGTCGGTATAGACATAAAATGAAAAGAATGTTGTTTAACGCAACTCATACAGAGGAGTTGCGAGTCGCCATAGTTGATGGCCAGAGGTTGATTGACCTCGATATCGAATCCGCCAGTTTTCAGCAAAAAAAAGGTAATATTTACAAAGGAAAAGTCACCAGGGTAGAACCTAGTCTGGAAGCCTGCTTTGTAGATTACGGCGCCATTCGCCAGGGCTTCCTTCCAATGAAGGAAATCTCCCGCCGTTACTTTACTGGAAGTAAAAAAACCGCACCGATATCCCAGACACGCATTCAGGACGTTATCAAAGAAGGCCAGGAGCTTGTCATCCAGGTCGAAAAGGAAGAACGAGGCAATAAGGGTGCAGCACTAACGACTTTCATCAGTCTGGCAGGCCGTTACCTGGTTCTGATGCCAAGCAATCCCAAGGGCGGAGGAATCTCTCGCCGCATTGAAGGTGAAAAACGTGCTGAACTGCGAAAAATAATAAATTCTCTGGATGTGCCAGCAGAACATGCACTGATAGCTAGAACTGCAGGCATTGGCAAAACTCTGGAGGCCATGCAGTGGGATCTCGACTACCTTACTCAATTGTGGCAGGCCATAGATAAAGCCTCCAGTGAACGCCCTGCTCCATTTCTGATATACCAGGAAAGTAATCTGGTTGTACGCGCAATGCGAGACTATTTACGTTCCGATATCTCTGAAATACTTATTGACAACCCTGAAGTTCATGAACGTGCTAAACGTTTTATGGAACAGGTCATGCCACAGAATCTTACACGTCTGAAACTGTATGAGGATTCTGTTCCCCTGTTCTCCCGTTTTCAGATCGAGCACCAGATTGAATCAGCCTTTTCACGTACCGTGCAAATGCCGTCAGGAGGTTCTCTGGTCATTGATCACACAGAGGCCCTGGTAAGCATCGATGTAAACTCTGCGCGCGCTACCAAGGGCAGTGATATCGAAGAAACTGCATTACAGACCAATCTTGAAGCTGCTGATGAGGTGGCAAGGCAACTACGCATGCGTGACCTCGGTGGCCTGATAGTTATCGACTTCATCGACATGACCTCACACAAGAACCAGCGCATAGTAGAGAATCGACTGAATGATGCACTGGAAATAGACCGCGCACGCATTCAGACCAGTCGTATTTCACGTTTTGGTCTGATAGAGATGTCACGCCAGAGAATACGCCCATCGTTGGGTGAATCGAACTATGGAGTATGCCCACGATGTGAAGGAACCGGACAGATCCGCGGGATACAGTCATCATCCTTGAGTATACTGAGAATCATCCAGGAAGAGGCACTGAAAGAAAACACTGAAGTGGTGCATGCCTATCTGCCGATTGAGTCTGCAACATTTCTATTAAATGAAAAACGACATGAAATTACCGGCATTGAAAATCGTCTGGGCACAAGGATACAAATAATACCGACATCTTCCCTAGATACTCCGCATTACAAGATTGAACGCATGCGTAGTGAGGACCTTGATGAATCGGGTGATAAACCCAGTTATAAACTGCACGTAGAAGAAGTAAAGAAGGAGCTGCCTTCACCGGGCAGCCAGCCGCAGCCAGCCGCAGAAAAACCTGCAGTTAGCACAGCATTCCATTCCACATCTGCTCCACCTTCACCTGCTATCGCTCCAGCCCAGGTGGCAGGTACCAGTTCTACCGAGGAGCGCGGATGGTTCACCGGACTGGTTAAGAAATTGTTCGGTAATGAACCATCACAGGTTGAGGAGCCTCAGCAAGAGGAAAAACCAGCGCCACAACAGCGCAGACCCCAGCAAAGAAATCGCAGACCCCAGACTAATCGACCGCAAAATCGCCGAGCAGGCCAGCGCCGGTCTGGTCAGCAGAGTCGCCAGCGTAGCCCGCAAGCAAAAACTGCACAGGCAAAAGGCGGCGAAAAGCAGACAGATAAAACAAAACAGCAAGCTGGCAGCAGAAAAGTTACTGATCAGCAAGCGGGACAACAGGAAAAACCACAACGTCCTCGTCAGCAAAACCGACCCAAACGGAGTCGGCGCCGCAATCCCAGGCAAAATAAAGGCCCTGCTGGCCAGAGTCGTCAGAATCAGACAGCGGCAGAAGAAACAAAGAAAAAAGAAGTAAATGGTAATATTGTAGGTAGCCATCAGGCTGAGCCTGCTTCGACAGTTGATGTGAATGGCAATATTGCAGCAAAAGCTAAAAAGAAGGCGTCAACGAGTGGGTCACGCTCAATTAGAAAATCACCTGTTTCAAGGTCTACTGGAAGCAAAACCTCTGATAAAGCCAGCACTGAAAATAGCCCAGTAAAAGCGGTAGCGAAAAAGCAGGAAAAATCAGTTAAACAGGACAAGCCTGAAGCCAGTGAAAAGAAAGCAGTTGCAAAATCCGCTGACAAGACCACTGCAGACAAACCTTCATCGGGCAAAATCGCTTCAGATAAAAAGACATCTGACAAAATAGCGACAGATAAGGGTAAAAAATCTGAAAAGCGTGAAGTAAAGAAGAAAAAATCAGTGCGTAGCAAAGCTGCAGCTCCTGCGCCTTCACCGAAGGAGACGAAAACAGCTGAAACGAAAAAGGTGAAGAAGAAATCGACGCTGGTGCAGGTGGAAACAAAGGTACCTGCCAAGATGGAGTAACTACGTGAACAGAAGTATGAATATACTCAATGCTATCGATTTATGATGGTCCGTCGCTAACAAAGTCTTTTTACCGGCAAGTTGTTACCAGTGAAGACCACCGCCTATATAAAATCCATCAGTATGACCTTTCAAAATGGATTCGTTCGATGAGTCTGAGGTATCAAACCAGTAACTGCGATATCCAGCCCTGAACGACATGGAAGGCAGAGGATTCAAGCCCATGCCCAGATCCAGCTCCTTGCCAAACGGTGCAGTATGGCTACCGGCATCAGTCATCCACGGAGATACTGCTGCCTGACCAAATAAATAGGCTGGACCATAAATTCCTACGCGCCCTTCTGCGACAAACCTCATTCCAGAGCTGGATTCATCCTGCGCCAACTCAATATCCTTCCAGCCCAGTCCCATAGCAAAGTAGGTATTCTCTTTTGCAGACAGCAGCCGTCTCTTTATATCTACTGCCCACTGGCTGGTATCTGCAATGTCAATGCCCTGATCATTCATTTGA
Source organism: Arenicellales bacterium (assembly GCA_029287915.1). Lineage (GTDB taxonomy): Bacteria > Pseudomonadota > Gammaproteobacteria > BMS3Bbin11 > BMS3Bbin11 > BMS3Bbin11. The sequence continues at coordinate 33,075 of JARFQE010000065.1, read as the reverse complement.
TTGAGTATGCTTTGCCCTGACCATTTATCATACAGCCATCCCTGAGTTGCGCTAAATTGAGCATCGATATCAGGGGATCCGGGTGACGATGATGTGCTCGTATACCAGGCAGATGTTGTTGAATCCTGACTGGATTTTTCAGAAGCAAAACTAATTGATGCCTGACTGCTGATTGTCAGCAGTGATAGTGGGATTATTAATTTGCTTAATATCATAAGTAATCTCCCTTGCCATTATATTTTTTTTGCATTCAAACACATCACATGGCCCAGATTTTTATAAGACTACTCCTGTCGAGCAGCATAATCCAGAATATTTCTAAAGAATTTATATCAATTAATCATAATGATACAACTGGTATCAATAATCTACATGATATAGAAATATTTAACTGTTAAATACATTCTAGCAGGCAAACTGTACTTGTGAAGTAGACAGACGACCAAACAGGATTGAATTTCACCCGCTTATCCGCTGTATTTGTCAATCGGTGATAAAATTAATACCTCACAGAGAGTTGCGACAGGACAGTTTATGGGGCGTACAGCATCGATGATTAATGCAAGGCTGATTTGTTAGATTGCTAAATTTCTAAGTAGCAGAATATGTATTAAGCTGGCTCGAAAACAGCAACTGACTCAACGTGTTTTGTATGTGGAAACATGTCCATCACCCCCGCTGCCTCAAGCTTATAGCCATATTTGTTGACCAGAATATCTGTATCACGGGCCAGGGTTGCCGGGTTGCATGACACATATACAATCCGCTTTGGTTGCAGCGCCGGCAAACGTTGAATGACTTCCATCGCCCCACTACGCGGGGGATCAAGCAGGATGCGATCCCATTTCCGATGCAACCAGCTGCCATCCAGAGGCGCATCGTATAAATCTGCAGTAATAAATTGAGCGTTGCTGATTCGATTTCGGATGGCATTTTCTCTTGCCATATTAACCAGCACAGTATCACCTTCGATACCGGTAACATGCTTACTGACACGTGCCAGTGGTAAGGTGAAGTTACCAATACCGCAGAACAGATCAAGTACCTCGTCATTTTCCTCAGGTGCCAGTAGTTCCAGTGCGCGGGCAATCATCAGTTTATTGATGATTGCATTCACCTGAGTGAAATCAGTCGGACGAAAACTTATGGAAACATCCCATTCATCAAGCCGGTATTCAAGCAACTCCTGCATCGCCGGATACAGTGCCTGTATAGAATTCGGGCCAGCCGGCTGCAACATGATTGATAAATTATGCTGTTGAGCAAAGTCTTTCAGCAACGCCTGATCCGATTCCGATATTGGTTCAAGATGCCTGAACACCAATACTGCAGCATCATCTCCAGCTGCGACTTCGATTTGTGGTATGCGTTTGGCGATTGCCATTTTGCCAATCAGCTCTCTTAATGGAGTAATGAGATGTGAGAAACGCTCATCAAGTACCTCACATTGTTCCATCACTGCCAGCAAGCCGCTTTGTTTTTCACGAAAACCAACCAGCACCCCACCCTTTTTTGGTACTACTTTCACACCCAGTCTGGCCTTGCGGCGATAATGCCAATGCGGACCCTGCAACGGAGTCAGTACAGATTGCGGCTTTAGCTTGCCTAATTGCTGTAGATTCTCAAGCAGGACCTGCTGCTTGGCATATATCTGACTTGATTCCGACATGTGCTGCAGACTGCATCCTCCACACACACCTGCTGCACTACACTTTGGCTGCACACGATCAGAAGAAGCCTGCAGCACCTCCAGTACCTTTGCCGTATCAAATTTGCTGGTTCGTTTTGTGGTCTCGCAACGAACCACTTCACCGGGTAATGCACCCTCTACAAAAACTGCTTTCCCTTCATGATGGGCAACACCACGACTATCATTGCTTAATGATTCGATTGAAAGCGTCATTTCGACAGCTGGTGTCCGCCTTCTTCTTCGTGCCATTTAAAATTCCGAATTAACAGGTAAGTTGCTTGCAAGCAGCAGTAAAGAAAACCTTAACTTGAGATAAGAGCTTATTGCTGTTTGACATCCCATGCATTAACAAAGTTTGTTAGATGCGTTTGGTCTATCTTTTGCAAATATTCTTTCAATACCTGCACTTTGCTTGCATACAGGGATTGATCTATTTCGCCACATACCAGCTGCCAGCGCAGGTGGATAAGACAGGTATTGATAACATTGAGCTCGAGGTTAGCTCGAATTAGCTCATGACTATCTTTCAGGTAGGCAGTGAGAATTGTCTCAACAGACATTCCTTCATTGCCTGGAAAACCGCAAAGTACAGCGACCTCGTGTAGCGATGCTGAAGCTTTTCCATCAGATGCTGACAGTTCTGTCATTAAATCAGATGCGACAGAATTTTCAGCTAATGGTGTGCGGATCCCGTGATACAGGCAGCGGAAATTAACTAACGGTAAAATTGCACGCCTGTCCCACGTGATAATTTCCGGTTTATGCTGATCAATAATGGATGCCAGGAACTGCAGGTGATTAATTTCATCTGCTTGTGGCCCAGCAGATGTTTGAAGACTTATGTCGTTTTCATCCTGCAGAAAAATAGATATCGCTGCTATCCGCAGCATATGCTGGCCCAGTAATTCCGAATCACCGCCCATTTCCCTGCGTTTAGTCAACATAACCCGTGCAATGTCTTTTTCAGACAAGTCGTGTAAAGCATACAAACGAGCTCCCAGTTCAAAATCTGGAACGGTTGCAATATCAAGCAACATTACACTCATGAAGACTGCTCCTGAAACACTCCAGTAGATAAATAGCGGTCTCCCCGATCGCAAATGATAGTCACTATCAGGGCATTTTCTAGTTCACATGATAGCTGTATCGCTGCCGCTACTGCTCCTCCTGACGAGATGCCCGCAAATATTCCCTCGCGCTTTGCCAGCAGGCGGGTAGTGTCCTCTGCAAGCTGCTGACTAACATCCATCGTGCGGTCCACCTGTTCTGCATGAAAAATAGAGGGCAGGTACTCTTTCGGCCAGCGGCGTATGCCGGGGATGGATGAACCGTCAGTCGGCTGCACACCGATAATTTTAATAGCAGGATTTACTTCTTTCAGGTATCTCGAAGTCCCCATGATGGTACCGGTAGTGCCCATGGAGGAAACAAAATGGGTGATACGACCTTCTGTATCCTTCCATATTTCCGGTCCGGTGGTCTTGTAATGTGCTGCCGGATTATCAGGATTTGAAAACTGGTCCAGCACCTTGCCCTTGCCGGCTGCCTGCATTTCAAGCGCCAGGTCGCGTGCTCCTTCCATACTTGCCTCTCGGCTGACAAATATAATCTCAGCACCATAGGCTGTCATACTTACTACTCGTTCGGCACTCATGTGTTCGGGCATAATCAGGATCATCTGGTAACCCTTGACGGCAGCCACCATCGCAAGAGCGATGCCGGTATTGCCACTGGTCGCTTCAATCAGCGTATCACCCGGTTTGATTTCACCCCGTCCCTCTGCAGCAGTAATCATGTTCAGTGCGGGTCGATCCTTGACCGAGCCGGCCGGGTTATTGCCTTCCAGTTTCGCCAGAATGGTATTGTTTTTCCCCTCAGTCAGATGCTTTAGTCTTGCTAAAGGCGTATTACCGACAAAATCTTCCAGTTCTTTCATTGTAGATGTTTAATTTTATCTATTTGTATTTGCGGGAATAAAGTCGACAAATATCATTTTCATCGTCTATCATGTCATCCAGCAAAAGCCGAGCGATAGCCACTAGAAAATCCTAGGGCACGGATTATTAATGCCATGCATTCTAGCATGCCAGCATCCTCATATAGCCGACAAACTAGCGTATTGTATGTTACAGGAATTGCACATCAACTATATTAGTACCTGGTCATTTTAAACCTTTGATCTCGTGCAAGGTACCAGTTCTGACACGAGAAGGAAGTTCTCATGGAGAAATATTTACCTGGCATCGAAACTGGAATTATTGAGCTCCTGAATGCGCAACACGTTCTGTTGCTGTTTCTGGTACTCGGTGTCGGTTATCTGATCGGCAGGATTCGTTTCGGCAGTTTCTCATTCGGACCAGTAGCGGGTGTGTTATTTGCCGGCCTGTTTCTCGGCCACTTCGGCCTGCGTATTTCGTCTGATGCCCAATCCATTGGCTTTGCCATGTTCATTTTCTCGGTCGGCTACCAGGCCGGGCCCCGTTTTTTCAGCGTCCTCAAGGAGGATGGCATGAAGTACGCGCTGCTGGCGGTTGTTGTTGCCGGTACCGGTTTCAGCATCGCCATCATCGGTGCATCTCTGATGACACTGCAGCCCGGTACCTCAGCCGGTCTGCTGGCCGGTGGCCTGACCAGTTCACCCACTCTCGCCGCTGCAACGGATGCGGTGCAGCAAGGAATCGTGCCAGTGCAGGAAGGCTGGACCAGGGACGCTGTCATTAACAATATAGCCACTGGCTATGCCATTACCTATATCTTTGGCCTTGCCGGTCTGATTACTGTTATCAAGCTACTGCCGCAATGGCTGGGAATCGATCTGGCTGCGGATGCACAGCGCCTGTCCAGTGACAGCAGTGAAGAACAGCGACCGGTCAATGTCACGACACGCTGCTATAGAGTGACCAATGAAGAAATAACAAAAATGACGGTAGCAGAGCTGCGCGAAAAATACTGGGACAAGGCCACCGTTGTTACTTTGACACGTGACGGAGACAGAAAACGTCTCGGTGATTACGAATATATGCAAATCGGGGATCATCTTGAGGTTATTGGACCACGTGATTTCTTTGTCAAGGTGGCACCGATGTTCGGTGAGGAGATTCCACCGGACTGGCATATCAGCGATGCCATTGATACCGCCCAAATCGTCGTTCTGAATAAACAGGTCATCGGTAAACCACTATCTGAAATCGAGGTTCAGCGGCGTTTCGGCCTGATGATTGCGCGCATTACCCAGCTGGGCATCGAGGTCCCACACAGTAACGATATCGAGCTAGGCAAGGGTGATATCCTGACGGTGGTTGGCAATGCTTCGCAGATCGATGCGCTTGGCGAATACCTCGGGCATATCGAGCGTGATATTTCGGAAACGGACATGGTGACCTTTGCCTTTGGTATCGTGTTCGGCGTACTGGTCGGCCTGCTATCTATCGAAGTAGGCGGTGTAGCAGTAGGGCTTGGTACCGCTGGCGGCCTGCTCGCTTCCGGCCTGTCAATCGGCTACCTGCGCAGCAAGAGACCAACTTTCGGGCGTCTGCCCGATGCCGCTCAATGGATATTGATGGAGTTTGGGCTGCTGCTGTTCATGGCAGGTGTTGGCTTGCGTGCCGGTGGTGAAATCCTTGCAACCCTTGCCCAGACAGGGCCTTCGTTGATCCTGGCAGGAATCTTTGTCACCATCACACCAATCTTTGTCGGCTACTGGTTCGGACGTAAGTTTTTGAAGATTGAACCGGTGCTGCTGTTCGGTGCCATCACCGGTGCCATGACCAGTGGCGCATCGCTGGCTGTCGTCACTGGCGCCGCAAAGAGTTCATTGCCAGCACTGGGCTATACCGGCACCTATGCATTTGCCAACGTCCTGTTGATGGTGGCCGGCAGTCTGATACTTCTATTCTGAACGTAAAAATGCCGGCTAAATAGCCGGCACGTCATCGCATAAATAGTGGATGGATTACTTCGGCTGTACCTTATAGGGATTTCCGCCCAGCGCGTTTGAAATATCCGCAATTGCTTTCTGTGCACGGACGCTGTTACCGGCAGCATCCAGTGGTGGTGAGATTGCCGCGATACCAAACTTGCCGGGTGATACCGCCAGGATACCACCACCAACACCGCTCTTTGCCGGCAAACCTGTCGTGTACAGCCATTTGCCAGAATCATCATATAGACCAGCAGTTGCCATAACTGCCAGCACTTCATCTACATTTTCGGCACTGATTACCTTCTTGCCAGTTACAGGATTGGTCCCTCCATTAGCGAGTGTCGCTGCCATCGTGGCGAGATCTTTTGTATTAACTGCGACCGAACACTGGCGTGTATAGATATCTGTCGCCTCGATGGCATCGCCTTCGATACGCCCATAGGCCGCCATCAACATCGCCAGCGCCTGGTTGCGCTGATTGGTCTCGGCTTCAGATTTATAGACCTCTTCGTCGACATGCAGTTTGCGCCCGGCGAAATCATTATAGGTGTTGATGATCTTATTCCAGACCTCATCACCATTCGCACCCTTGATCATGCTGGTTGCCGTGATGGCGCCCGGATTGACCATGGCGTTCATTTCTTCGCCCTGGTACTGCTCAATGGCAACGATAGAATTAAAAACCTGGCCAGTTGCATCGACACCCATGTTGCCGGAGATTGCTTCTGCACCCGATTCCTCGATTACACGCGCCATCGTGAAGACTTTGGAAATTGACTGGATGGAGACTTCTGACTTTACGTCACCAACGGAATAAATCTTGCCGTCAGTGGTAACGAGTGTGATACCAAAAATATTCGGGTCCACCTTGGCCAGGACTGGAATGTAATCTGCGTTGGCGCCTTCCTGAAGTCCTTTGTATTTATCATAGGCGGCCTGCAGTGCTGCCTGGATTTTTTCAGGCTCCAGTGCAGATGCAGCCTGTGAAGAGACGACGGCGGCGGCAGAAATGACAACTGCCATGCTGGTTTGCAGCAAAATCCTTGATAGTGATTTCATACTGATATACTCCTGATTATAATGAGCTAAAACTTGTAACCACCAATCAGCCTCAGCGCCCACACATTCTTTTCATGATCGACCTTGTGCTGTTCAAAGGTGCCGGTGAAATATCCGCCCTTTAGATAGCTCTGCTTCAGTTGCACACCAAACATTTTCATGAAGTCCTGTGGTTGACCATCTGAACTGATCGAGTAGCTCGGATTGAGATCGTAATAGGTGTAACGAGCATAGAGCCCCGTTCTGGCATTTGTAGTCTTCGAAAAATCAAACCCACCCTGGATCTTATAGGATGAAGCATCGCGCAGTGAGCCCGCTTCAAAGAAATGGAAGATCATGCCGTTGGCAAAATACGGATAACCGCCCCAGGCACCCAGTGTCGAACCCTGGCCATCGCCGTCGCTGTATTTTGCAATACCACTGGCTATTGACCATCCCTGCTCGAAGGCCACGTCGTATTTCAGTGAGAAGATATTGTAGTCAATCTCTGTATCGCTGCTTTTCAGCTTGCCGACCTGAGAGAAGTCAATGAACTGGGCGCCAAAATCATGGCCTAAGCTGGCAGATTTCTTTTTCAGGTTATATTGCGCGAACAGAATATTATAAAGATCGGTGGCATAGTAGTTCCACAACTGGGCATGATGCAAATCATTGTTAAAATCGAGTGCTGCGTACCAGACCCCTTCATCATCTGCTTCATCCTTGTTGATCTGCGGGACGAAACTGGCGTCTGACATGGAGTTAAATTCGGTACCGTTCGCGCCACTGTCCCAAACGCCGGCCATTTCGTAGAAGTACCCGGCATGTATAGCCGTGTTATCGAACGTACTGTTCTTGTATGAAGCGACTGCAAAACTGTTTGCCAGCATATAGTAATCATCGTGCTCGATCATCGGTGTATAGATTTCATTACGCCCGACCAGTAGATGATTCTGTTCCGAGTTGTACTCGATGAACAGTTCCTGAAGTATGGCGAAATCCTTGTTTTCTACCGGATCGAAGACAAATAGCCGGCTCTGTTCGTCTTCGTTATTGATGCCGAGGTCAGTGGCACCCGCGAAGGTGACCCTGCCGCTGAAACCAGCGTATTCAGGTGTGCGCAGCGACAGCTTCGGGACGATATAAAAACCCTTCGAATCCTTATGCCCCTTGTTAATAGACGGATCGCCACTGGGATTGTTGTAATCATATTCAAGCCATCCCGCTCTCAGTTCACTACCGCTCAAACTGAACTGGTTCTGGTCCGCTGCAGAAGCCTCAAACGCTAAGCCTGCCTGCATGACAGCTAACCATATTGCTGGCAACAGAGCACGCCTATATGGGGTTTTATTTTTATGGATGGATTTCATATGAAAACCCTCAGTTGATTTCGATACTTTGTTTTCAATACATCAGGCAGCCTGGTGCTCATACACGTGAACATCCCGTTGTGGGAATGGAATACCGATACCGGCTTCGTCAAAACGGATTTTGACAGTTTCGTTGGCATCAAAAAACACATCCCAGTAATCAGCACTTTCTACCCATAGCCTGACAATAAAATTGACACTGCTGTCGGCCAGTTCAGACACTGCAATCTGGTGTGGTGGGTCTTTCAGGATGCGCTCGTCCTTACTGACGATATCTTCCAGTATGTCACGGACCTGTTTCAGGTCTGCATCGTAAGCCACACCGATAGTGAGATCAACACGACGCGTAGGCTGGGTCGAATAGTTAACAATATTATCGTTGCCAATTTTGGCATTAGGAATAATGATTGTTTTATTATCCCCGGTTGTCAGCGTAGTGGTGAAGATATGGATGGCATTTACCTTACCGGCCACGCCAGCCGCCTCGATGAAATCGCCGACCTTGAAGGGGCGAAAAATAATCATCAGGAAGCCGGCGGCAAAGTTGGACAGAGAGCCCTGCAATGCCAGACCGATAGCAAGACCGGCAGCACCCAATATGGCGATAAAGGATGTCGTCTGGATACCGAGCTGTCCCAGTGCCGCGACGACCACAAAGGCCAACATGGCGATGTAGGCGATACTGCTGGTAAATCCGATGATTATCTTATCTACCCCCCCTTTGGTCATCACCCGGGTAATCAGTTTCCTTAGCCAGTTGGCAACCATCTTCCCGATAATGAAGATAGCAATTGCAGCAATGAGCTTAATACCATAGGTCATTGCCAGATCCTTGCCCATTTCAATTAGCTGGCTCGCTTTATCGGGATCCATGATCTCAGTTACCTTTTCAACGACAGAAGTTGTTTCTGCTTCATTAGCCATTGTTGTTTCTCCACAAAATTTTATTGATTAAATTATATGTCTGCTTGAAAGATGAACAGCAGTCGTTTGTGTCTAACCAGCCCAACGATACACAATGTGGCAATGATATTGCCAGTGATAGTCTCATGAAAGACCCGCCTGTTTAGCTTTGTTATAACCCAGCTTGATCATTTCATCCGCCCGGTCAAATTCGAGTGTCCTGCAGGCGTTTCTGGCAATTTCAATTGTCAGGTCAGGCGGATAGGCCGCCAGTTTCTGTCGGCCGATGGTACTTTGCATTGCTTCAAAGGCCTGCACGGCAACGTCGTAAACATCCCAGTCTTTTTTGCCTGTGCTCTGTAACGATTGCTGCAGACTTTTTATGAAACGGTTGATGTTTTGCTGAATAGATGAATCGCCCTGCTGTGAATTTTCAAGCGTTGCAGTTTGCTGAAGTTTTTTTATGAATCGGCTGATGTTTCTGTGTATATTTGAATCCCTCTGCTCAGCTTCTTCCTGCTTTGTGTCTTCCTGCTTTTCTGACTGATCGTCTATATCAGCCAGCGGACCACCCAGGCTCACGGCTATTGTCAAATCTGTATTGTCGCCAAACGTCGGTGCAATTGGGACCGGGTTCAACACACCGCCATCAATTAAAAGTGTTCCGTTGAACACAAATGGCGTGAAGAACAGCGGCAGTGACATCGATGCCCTGATGGCATCAAACAATTTGCCTTTATTAATCCAGATTTCCTTCTCACCTTGAATATCGGTTGCCACCGCGGTATAGCTGACCGGCAGGTCTTCGATTCTCTGGTCGCCAACAAGATCAACAAGGGTATTGATGATCCTGTCACCTTTTACCAGTCCGCCCTTGCCCCAGGACAGATCAAGTAGTGCAACTATGTCCATTTTTGTAATGGAACGCACCCACTCTATGTAGGTATCCAGCTTACCCGCCGCATAGATACCGCCGACAAGTGCGCCCATGGAGGAACCCGAAATCGACTTTATTTCGTAGCCGTTCTCCAGCAGCCAGTGAATGACGCCGATATGTGCAAGGCCTCGAGCGCCACCGCTGCCGAGAACGAGAGAGACCGTTTTTCTATCTTTTGTCACTGCATGTCACAGCTCTGAATAAAACAAATACCCAGTCCTTTTTCATATCCACCTCACGATCCGCATAGATATGATGAATTATCACCATCAGGTGCATGAACTTTATGCCGCCACCGGACACGTTGAAGCCGGGTCGTCTGCTGCCTGTCTCTGAGAGGTGCAACTGAACAGCAACAGGCCTGGCACTATGATTCTGTTTAATTAGAACATAGATTCCTCGATAAAAAATGCCGCCCTGGTAGTGGGCGGCATTTTCTCAGGCGTTCACAGACTAATGAGAGCCTCCACCTTCCTGTAGTTTCTCCATCACCTGATCCAGGCTAAAGCTGGCGGCCTTCTGACTCGGTGGATATTCCTTGAAAGTTTTCAGGAAATTGCCGACGTAGGCCTGTGCCGGAACCAGCAGGAATGCGCGATCCAGCCACCAGTCATCGTAGGTGTTGGAAGTCACCATGCCGCGTTCATACGGGTCACGACGCAGGTTGATGATCAATGGCGCACGTAATGGCACGAAAGGTTCGCGCCAGGCCTGAAATGTAGCTTCGGCACGCTGCTCCATGAAAATCAATTTCCAGTCGTTGTAGCGCAGCGCGGTCAGGTCACCGTCATCAGAGAAGTAGAAGATCTCCTTGCGCGGACCTTCTTCGGCTTTACCGGTCAGGTAAGGCAGGAAATTAGAACCATCCAGATGGTTCTTGAATGTTCTGCCATTGGCCGATTTACCTTTCAGAAGTTCCTTCTTGACGTTCTCGTTACCGGCCGCAGCCACCAGAGTTGGCATCCAGTCCATATGGTGCATGATTTCGTTAGACACTGAGCCCGGCTTGATATGGCCTGGCCAGCGCACCATCGATGGTACACGCCAGCCGCCTTCCCAGTTGGTGTTTTTCTCGCCGCGGAATGGTGTCATCGCAGCGTCCGGCCAGGTGTTCATATGTGGGCCATTGTCGGTTGAATAAAACACGATGGTGTTGTCGGCAATCTTCAGCTCATCCAGCAACTTGAGGAACTTGCCGATATGCATGTCGTGCTCGACCATGCCGTCAGAGTATTCATCCTGCCCGGAGATACCGCGCAATTCCTTTTTTACGTGGGTACGGAAATGCATACGTGTTCCACTCCACCAGACAAACCACGGTTTGCCAGCCTTGTGCTGCTCCTTGATAAACTCGATAGCACGATCTGACGTCTCATCATCAACTGTTTCCATGCGTTTCTTGGTCAGCGGACCGGTGTCCTCGATCTTCTGTGTACCGTCCGGCATCGCCCAGGAGTGGATCACGCCACGGGGACCGAACTTTTTCAGGAAGGTTTTGCCGTCCGGCAGCACCATGTCACGCGGGTAATCCTCGTTCTCTGGCTCCTCCTCGGCATTCAGGTGATAAAGGTTGCCAAAGAACTCGTCGAAGCCGTGGTTGGTGGGCAGGTGCTCATCACGGTCGCCGAGGTGGTTCTTACCAAACTGGCCAGTGGCATAACCCAGCGGCTTGAGCATTTCTGCTATGGTCGGATCCTTTTCGCTGAGGCCTTCCTTGGCACCCGGCAGGCCGACCTTGCTAAGCCCTGTGCGGAACACACTCTGACCGGTAATAAAGGACGAACGTCCAGCCGTACAGGACTGCTCACCGTAATAATCGGTGAATACCATACCCTCTTCTGCGATGCGATCGATATTTGGTGTTTTATACCCCATCAGGCCGCGGGTGTAGTTGGAGATATTTGACTGGCCAATATCATCACCCCAGACGACGAGAATATTGGGTTTATCTGTCGCTGCCTGGCTAGCCGAGGCAAAGGCCAGCAGCAATAACGGTAAAATAGATCTAATTTTCATAAATAGATGCTCCATTAGCTTTTATATTATTTGACTTATTTTTTATTCTGAATCGTCTGATGTTGTCGCATCAGCAGCATTTTTAGCCACGGACTTCATGCCGTTACCACAACCGCCGCCTGATTTATACATCTGACTTTTACCGATGACCTGGCCATTGGTGGCATTGAGGACGAAATATTCTTTGTCATCACTGGATGTTTTGACTTCGAAGCGCGCTTCGTCCTGTGAATTCTTTTTCACCGACTCGATGCCGTTTAAACAGTCGGCTTTTGCCTTGTAGCCCTGGCTGGTAAGTATAACCTCACCATTGCCTGCCTTGAGATTGAAATAAAACTTGTTGTCCTTGCCTTTAGTGATAACGAATTTTCCAGCCATTCCTTATTCTCCTTATTTAATCCTTATTTATTGTTTTCTTGAGTATTCAATAAACGTATTTTCTATCAGCAAATGCTAGCAATGAAATGTGACATTTTTAAATCACAGAAGCAAGCAAATGACCGCAATGTTTATAGCGTTAATATATTTCGTCAGATTAACCTGGTTGCAGGTGCTCAACCATCAGCTGTACCGACTTCCTGCCACGAAATTCATTAACATCCAGCTTGTAAACTACCCGCACCTTACCCCGCGCCATGCTCTCATCACCGTCTCGTATATTAAACATTATTGCATCGATAGGACGATCACCGGCTGAGAGCTGCATCTTTAGATGGCTTTTACCAACAATTCGCTTATCAATGACATCGAAGTCACCTTCAAACAACGGTTCAGGAAAAAGCTGCCCCCACGGCCCGGACTGGCGAAGCAACATAGCGGTAGCGAGATGTAATTCCGATGCATCGAGTTCTCCATCTGTCAGCAGTACTTTTTCTAGCGGCATGTCACCAAGCTGACGTTCGACCTCTTCGTTGAAAGCATGCCTGAATGATTCGTAACTGTCATGCTGCAACGACAAACCTGCTGCCATGGCATGGCCACCAAAACGGGTTATAAGACCTGGATGTCTCGTGGCTACCGCGTCCAGCACATCTCGAATATGTAGCCCTGGTATTGAACGGGCAGAGCCTTTCAGCCCTTCCTGCTCCTCACCGGCTGGAGCAAAGGCAATTACCGGGCGATGGAAGCGTTCCTTGATTCTTGCTGCGAGGATACCAATGATGCCCTGGTGCCAGTTCTGGTCATATATACAGAGACCGAGCGGTATATCCATTTCTTCATTTAGCTGAATTTTTTTCAGGTCGTTAAGGGCCTGCTTCTTCATCTCACCTTCAATAGCACGTCTTTCCATGTTTATGCTGTCAAGGCGTGCCGCAATCTGATGCGCATTTTCATCATCCTCAGCCAGCAGGCATTCAATGCCAATCGCCATATTTTCGATACGACCTGCTGCATTCAGGCGTGGTGCAACAGCAAAACCAAGATCCGAAGCGGCCAGGTTGCCCGGTTTTCGGTTTGCCACATCGAGCAGCGCAAGGATGCCGGCACAGGCCATGCTGTTATTGATGCGCGCCAGACCCTGTTTCACCAGAATGCGGTTGACATGATCCAGTGGCACTACATCTGCCACCGTGCCGAGTGCCACCAGGTCGAGCAGTTCTGCAAGGTTAGGCTCCGCGAGTTGCTGTCGTGCAAACCAGTTATTCTCACGCAGAGAGGATCTAAGCGCCAGCAGCAGGTAAAAGGCAACGCCGACGCCGGCTATGTTTTTACTCGGAAAACTATCGCCCGGCTGATTTGGATTGATAATGGCATCCGCAGCAGGCAACTCAATACCAGGCAAATGATGGTCGGTAACCAGCACACGAATACCCAGCTCTTTCGCTGCGGCGACACCCTCGATGCTGGCTATGCCATTGTCTACAGTAATGATCAGATCGGGGCTCTGCTGGGCTGCCACTTCGACGATCTCGGGGGTCAGGCCGTAGCCAAACTTAAACCTGTCAGGCACCAAAAAGCCAACCTGACTCGCACCCATTGCTTGCAGCCCTTTAACCATCACGCAAGTGGATGTTGCACCATCGACATCGAAGTCGCCAATGATCAGGATCTTGCTGTCAGCTTCGAGTACCTCAGTGATTAGCGCAACCGCTTCCAACATGCCCTTCATAAGCATCGGAGATGGTAAATTCTTAAGGCCGTAGTCGAGTTCGTCTTTGCTGGATATTTTACGCGACAGGTAGATGCGCTGTAGCAACGGATCCAGATCTGTATCAAGATCAATGCCGGCGGGGATTTCGCGTTGGCGTATTATTACAGGTTCTTTGTGCATGTGCTTGGAATAGATCTGATATAGGTCTGCATTCTGACAATGTGAAGAAGGCATATCATACGATCAGCACACAGCATGAAACAATAGTAACAAAAAACGAAACTTCACTGTGCCCTGTTTGCTACGATTGTCTGAGCTAAATTACATTGTGGTATATTTATCTGAAGAAACGCTAAAAAAGCAGATGAGGTTGATGCAGATCAACGTTTATTCAATAAATATATGCATAATTATCAGCTATAGTACTACCATCATTAAAACATATACCATCAACACTGCAACAGGTTCAGCATGAAAAATACTGGATACATTTCTCGCGTTCTTTTGCCCCCGCTAACCCTGCTATTAATCGGACTGCCTGTCACAGTAGCCGCACAGTCGCCCGATAGCGACAGTGATATTGAAGTAGAAGAAGTAAAACCAAGGGGGGATTTCTGGAAATATGAGGAACTGGATACAGAAAAACATGATGACGCGGTATCGAAGAGCCTGGGTTACGTATTAAACAAATCACACCAGTTTGCCAACTGGGTGGATGGTTTTTTTGACGATGATCGTACCAGGGGTATCAAGAACACGACTCGACTGAAACTTTCCTACTGGGGTTTTTTTGATCAGGATGACCAGTATAACGATGACGATTTCAGCTTTAACCTCCGGGTAAAGTTGCCGCGGGCACAAAAAAAAGTACAATTCATCATCACCAACGATCCGGATGAAGAACTTTCCAGCAGCCGTTCTGGCGGTGTGTTCCCAGAGCAGAAGCAAACAGAAGAGACAACCGTCGGCTTTCGTTTTTTTGATCTTGCAGGCCTTGAAAGTAAAATACCGGGAAAGTTCAGCACCGCGATGGGAGTAGGATTCAGTAGCGGAGATCCAACCTTCAGAATCGAGCCACGTTATATCTACACCCACGATTTCGATATCTGGTCAACGACCTTCCTGCAAAAAATACGCTGGCATACACGTGATGGATGGAGTCTTGAATCACGCCTCGATTTCGACCGTGCGTTGAGTGAAAAATATTTCCTGCGCTTTAACAACGAAATTTACTGGGAGGAAAAAGAGGAGGATTTCGATGGTTATGAATTCAGGCCTCGCGTCATTCTGTCACGCCGCTTTTCCAATAAGCAGGCACTGCTGTACGAATGGAACAACCTGTTCCGCAGCGAACCCAGTTTTGATCTGCATACTACGGCACTGGCACTTCGTTACCGTCGCCAGGTCTGGAAGCCGTGGTTCTTCGTTGAAGTAGCACCTCAGTATGCATTCCGTAACGAGGATGACTGGGACCCATCAGCTGGCCTGTTCGCCAAGGTTGAGGTTTTGTTAAAGAAAACAGACAAATAAGCTGCTGTCGCACAGTTCCCTCAAAGCTTGATGACGGCTACTGCTCTTTTAATCAAGCAATAACAAGACTTTTATAAAATGTGGTTCCGGCGCCACCACTTTCGTATCCCACGGGCACTGACATTGACGATGTGACCGGGAGTAGCGATGATGCTCAGCGCGGTCAATTTTCTCGACTGCAATAAAGCTAGTAGTGGCTGGAAGACCACTTTTTCCAGCTCATGCAATGCCTTCATGCCACGATTCATGTCGCCCGTCAGCAATGCCGCTCGTGCCTGTTCAAGCACAACCAGCTGTTCTGCCTGCGCTCCGTTATCGTCACAGATAGAAGACATATTGGCGGGCAAGGCTTTTATTCTGCAGCCGCTCTGACGCGATATGCCCTGCATAAATAGACTGTCACCGCGCAACAGGATGTCACTCCTTTGCAGTAGCGGCAGTTCGCCACCGCCCCAGACCCACAGTCCGCTGACAGTCGCCTTTCCCTGTCCGATTCTGGCCTGGTTGGCCGTATGGTTATACAACAGCATCTGCATTTCCATCATCCAGGCATGCCACTGACGACTGTTATTCCCGACCGGCATCAAATTAAAAACATCTCTACCCACTACTCGCCACAAGGGGGTGGTCTGGATATCAGGGTTCTTATCCAGCCCCAGGTACCAGCGCTGTTGATCAACGACCTCGAGTCGCCAGCCGTCTTCTGCAAAATGTTCGTTGATGCTATCGGACAAGGCCTTTACTTCTGCAGCATCCAGGTCAAGTGCCGAAGGAAAGCTCATCATCAGGTAATTCTGGTCTTCCTGTAGATTCACAGGGTCGGCACGAAACCAGAAACCATCACTATCAATCCCTGTTGCAAGACGTTCAAGTGCTGCCACCGGCACATCAGCCCCTTCATCAGCTTGCCAGCCGAGTCGATTTAATAACAGGATCTCTGATTCAACAACAGATTCAGTACTACCATCACAACGTTTCAATAGTAGATTAAGTGAAGGCATACTGGCCTGCATTTCATTACCAGCATGACCTAGCAAGGCCCATAAGCCGGGAACAAACAGCGTGATTGTGTTATTTTTCAAAAGGCTTCAGTATTTCCAGGATTTCGGATAATCATACTGATTAAGGGGAATAATAACACTGGTATTTTACCCTGGAAACACAGTATGCTAACCAGCAAAAATCCTGCAGCGATGCCCCATAACATAAACAGTACACCTAAACAGCATACTATTGATCTCACGCCATATCGATTGCCCTCTACATATTGATTGCCCTCTATTTGTCAAAAGACTCACATTCGGAATACCCGCATTATGAAAAACATACTTAAATATTTTGTCAGGATATTTGGCCAGACTCTGTTTGCCATTATCAGTTTTTTTATCATTATTTTTCTATTCAGCCTGTTTTTCCTGGGGCTGGGCACTGGCGTTGGCATCGGCACCAGCAGTTTCAACAAGCTGCAAGATGTTGAAGACATCAACTACAGCTATGTTTCGGGTGATAAGGACAGTGAAAACAAATTACTCACTGTACCGGTTAATGGCATCATACTTGGCAGTGCGCCAGAAGAAGATTTCAGCTTTGGCCTTAGTGAATTCCTGACCTATGGCTACGATATCGTCGATACGCTGGAAGAAGCGGCAGAGGATGAGGACATCAAAGGCGTTTTTATGCCCTTTCGCACTCCGGGTGGCACAATCTTCGGTTCGCAGGCGATTTTTCGTGCGATTAAAAATTACCGTGAAGATACCGGTAATCCGGTCGTTGTCTACATTGAAGGCATGTCTGCCTCCGGTGGTGTGATGGCAATGGTGGCAGCCAATAACATCTATGCTGACTACGGCAGCCTGATAGGAAGCATTGGCGTACTCGGCCCTGCACTGACCTATTATAATAAACCAATGGCTATCGATGGCGGCCTGTTTCGCCGTGGCATCGTCACCGAAGGCGGTATTGAGAAGACGGCTATTACAGCCGGTCGTGGCAAGGATATCGGCAATCCGTACAGAAAACCTAGCGAGGAGGAAATCGCTAACCTCACTGCCGGGGTCAACAATGAATATGAGAACTTCATCAGCCATGTTGCCAGTAACCGCAACATGGAACCTGAGATGATCCGTAACGAAATGGGTGCACAGATTTTCGATAACAAGACGGCGCAGGCCTATGGCCTGATCGACGGCACACAGTATCGCAATGAAGCCATCAACAGCCTGGCGAAACTGGCCGGACTGGCTGATGACTACAAGCTGGTTAAACCTTTCTATAGTAGAGAAAGCCTTATGAATCAGTTGCTTGGTGTATTTTATAAAGCGGCTGATCCAGTGCATCGTGCAGGACAATCCGCTGAACAGCAAATTCAGCATCATATTTGTGAAAATAATCGCCAGCTTACACTTGCCTATTACGGCAATCTGGCAAGTATCTGCCCCTGAACAGGTGCCGCGCTACTAATGACGTCTCGATTGCCAGCACTATTGCTAGTGGTAGCCATTTTACTGCCTTTTTCATTGACCTCTGCTGCTTCTGTAAAAATGATGGGGGCCGGGAATGTCACCTGCAAGGAATGGCGACAATTACGCACCTCAACCGAGTATTTTAGTGCCGGCAACTGGTTGCTCGGTTTTCTCTCATCAACATCCTGGAATACTGGCGAAGATATACTCGCCAGCAAAAAAGCAGACGTTCTGTTTAAAGCCGTCGATGAATTTTGTGCAGATATGCCGGACAAAACTATCGCAGATGCGGCGGTAGAACTGTCGCTTCACATGCTGGACAAGGCCTCGCGTGAATAGACATGCATTCCATCTATGTTGCCAGGGTTGAGAGCACATAAAAATCCAACTGTGCAGCCTGCTGCTAGTAAAACCCAATCTCTCCTGTTTTTCCCTTGTCCTAGAGCCACAGGGTATTTCCGCTATTTAATATACTGACTTTGTTGAACTTTATCGTGTTCGGCACCAGCCTGAGCTGCTAATTTTTATCTAAAATTCAAAAATTTGTGATAGCTTGTTATATTTATTAAAAAATATATAAATATTTTAATAAATACAATATTTTATATTGTAATTATAATGTTAATTATAGAATATAACCTTGACTATCATTGATTTAATATATCCATTAAAAACAATATGATATTAAACAAAGTTAAAGTAGATAAAAAATTGTCATTTGCGGCGCTAACAGGGTTGAATGTTCTCAAAAAGTTCACTATCCTAATCGTGGAGCGTTATGAGAACTTTAATGGTGAAAAACATGCTGACAACACAACAGAAAAGAGTGCTGGATTTTATCCGTGCCTTCATTCGCCGTCATGGCCACTCTCCCAGCCTGCGAGAAATTGGCGAAGGCGTCGATATCCAGTCACGTGGAGCGGTACATCGCCATGTCCAGACACTGATCGATCGCGGGGTACTAAAACGTTCCCGTAGCGGCTGGCGTACACTTGAGCTGGTTGAATCAGATGAGACACCTGTGAGCCTTCCCCTGCTGGGCAAAATTGCCGCTGGCCGCCCAATCGAGGCGATTCCCGGCCACGATGAGATCAACATTGCTGAAATGCTGCTCGGTGCAGATCGTTATGTGCTGAAGATAGAAGGCGACTCCATGATTGATGCCGGCATCCTGGATGGCGACCTGGTAGTAATCCAGCGCACTGATACCGCTGACGATGGTGAAATTGTTGTTGCTCTGATTGACGATGAAGAAGCGACTCTGAAGCGCCTGTTCCATCTCTCCGGACGACGCATCAAACTGACACCTGAAAATCGTAATCTGTCACCACTGATCTACCCGGCAGACCGTGTACGTATCCAGGGCGTGCTGACCGGGCAGTTACGGACCTACCGCTGATGGAAATATCGTCTCCTTACCAGCAGCAATGGCCACGCGCCATTATCCTCGCTGATATGAACGCCTTTTTCGCCTCTATCGAACAGCAGGACCACCCTGAATGGCAGGGGCGGCCGATTGGCATTACCAATGGCCATCAGGGCACCTGCATTATCACCTGTTCCTACGAGGCGCGTGCCTATGGCATCAAGACCGGTATGCGCGTAAAAGAGGCACTAAAACTCTGCCCCGATTTCATTCAGTGCCCTGCCCGGCCGCAACGTTATGCCCAGGTTTCCAGCAATATCATGGAGTCTCTGCAACAGATCACCCCGTATATCGAAATATTCTCAGTCGACGAGGCATTTCTGGATGTCACGCATTGCCAGAGTCTGCATGGCCGACCGGAAGATATCGCACACAGGGTCAAGAAAATCGTTTATCAGGCCTCAGGCGTCCTGTGTTCGGTCGGGGTCAGTGGTGATAAGACTACTGCAAAATATGCCGCCAAGCTCAACAAGCCCGATGGCTTGACAGTGATACCACCATGGCAGGCACAGGAAAAGCTGAGGGAGGTGCCGGTTACCGAGTTATGCGGTATCGCTGGCGGCATCGGCCACTTTCTTGCTGAACACGGTGTGCATTACTGTGGTGACATGGCCAAACTGCCTATCAGCGTATTGGCCCGACGCTTCGGCAACCCCGGACGCCGTATCTGGTATATGTGCCAGGGCACAGACCCGGATCCTCTGCAGCTCAACGTTCCATCGCCTAAATCTATTGGCCACGGCAAGGTAATGCCACCAGATACACAGGACCGGGAAATTTTATTATTGTACCTGCTGCACATGAGCGAAAAGGTAGCTGCCCGATTGCGCAGGCACAGCCTGCGGGCACAGAAATTCTATATTGGTCTGCGCTGCACCGATGGCTGGCTGACGACCAAAATGCGTACTGTCGTCGCTACCGATGATGGTCACCGGATCATGGCGTTATGCCGACAGTTTCTCAGCCGGCACTGGCAGGGCCAGGGCATCCATCAGGTGCAGGTCACCGCACTGGACCCTCGCCCGGCACACGGACAACTGGACATGTTCAGCCAGGGTGATGAAATGAAACAGGTCAATGGCGTGATGGACAGTATTAACGAGCGCTACGGTGAATTCACCCTCGCGCCTGCTCGCTTGCTGAATCGCTCCAGTATGCCCAATGTCATCGCCCCGGCGTGGAAGCCTTACGGACACAGGCAGACGGTGTGAAAAGAGATTCCAAGTCTAAAGTTCCAAGTTCCAGGAAGTTGGAGTCCGTAACAAAGGACTGCTCCAGTTTTTGCTTGCAACTTTATACTTGAAACTTGGAACTTATTTATAGCCATGTGCGGCGGCGTCTATTACTCTCATAAGGGGCAGGATATCCGGGTCTATTTTCCCAACCCTAAAGCCATGTTGCCGGTGCGGCAAAAGGATGGTGAGATACGTTTATTGCCCTGGGGACGACGCAGTAAGCAGGCGGGCCGTCTGCCACGCGGAGGCTGGGCTCGGCTTGATTCTATCTATAGTGGACGCTGGGAACGATGGTTTCCGGTGCCGGTTAAGATTCCGGTTAAATCCTTTATGGAGAAAGATATCGAGGGTCACAGTCATTGGTATGATCTGACCAAAGGCAAGTGGTTACAGGGCCTGGTTGCCCGTGATCAGTATGAACAGCGGGTCTATGTCGTGACCATTGAGCCTGAGATGGAGGATGCCGTACATAACCGCTGGCCCAGAATAAAGAGTTAAAAAAGCCGGTGTCGGTATTGGAATTCTGCTCCCTGTTTATTCAGCGCGACTTCCAGTATTCTGCTTTCTTTATTGATTTCTCTATGCCGTATTTGCCGTTACCGTAGATATCTACCAGTAATTCCTTCGCCCTGATGTTGTTGCCTTCAGCAGACCGGGTAAGCCAGAGAATTCCTGCCTCAGTATCTTTCTCGACCTCATCCTCACCAGTGATCAGCAGCACGCCAAGATTGAACTGGGCACGTGTCTCGTTTTGCTCTGCAGCGCGGGTGTACCATTCTACGGCTTGCAGCAAATCTCGTTCTGGCCCCCAGCCACTCTGATAGAGAAAACCCAGGCTATACTGCGCTTCAGCAATTCCGCTCTCGGCCAGTGGCAACCAGAGATCATGGGATCTCATATAATTGTTTCGCGTAAATGCCGCCTGGGCCTTGCTTAACTGTACCTGTTGCTGCGCGCTAATCCGCCGGACCGCAGTTTTATTTCCCCCGTTTTCACTACGCTTTTGTTCGCTTAATGATTTTTCTGCTTGCGCAAGCAGTAGCTGATTCTCGGTAGATTTGACTTTTACAGCTGCGTGCTCGGTTTTTTTTCCAGCAGACTGCTTTTTTTCTGATGTAGTCGTTGCAATGACTGATGCAGCTGTATTCTCTGTTTCCTGCTCCGCTTTCGGCACTAGTTCGCTTTGTTTGATGCGATCGAGCAGTTTACGTGCATTCGTATCACCATTAGAAGCGGCACGGCCATACCAGAATTTACATTTCCCTATATCACGCGGGACGCCAATACCCTGGCAATAGAGGCCTGCAAGATTGAACTGTGCCTGCACAAATCCCTGCTCAGCCGCCATTTTCCACCAGGCTGCGGCCTTTTGTTCATCTTTAGCAGTGAAAATACCCTGCAGAAAAACTGTGCCAAGATTGAACTGAGCCGGGGCATAGCCTTGCTTGGCTGAACGCATATACCATTCGAGCGCACGACTAGCATTTTTTTCCGTGCCTTGCCCGCGACTATACATAACCCCCAGATTAAACTGGGATAACTCATCACCCTTTTTTGCCTCAGCTTGCCAGATTTTAAATGCGCTAACAAAATCTCCGTCATCGTAGGCAGCCTGTCCCTGTTCCCAGTTTACTGCTGTGCCTTTGTTATCAGGCCGTGGACCTGCTCCACTGCCGTCCCTAGCCACCGTGTGCTTTTCAGTGATCCTGACAGCCTGTTCGTGTGCATCGATAAGTACTTTGATGGCTGTAAATGTTCGAGGCCAGGGCGAATGGTTTTGTAGATTTTCAGGCATCAGTCGAAGCTGGCTTCGAGCTTCATCAAGCGAACTGAAAGAGCCAAAGGTTACGGCATACCAGGGATGACTTTTAAACTGAGTTTGATAGTAGCCAATATCACCCGTTAAGTTCAAATCCTCGATATAGGCGATAGCGTCCTGTTCAGACTCATGGCCTGACATCTGTATTGTTGCATGCTCCCCAGGTTGAGACAGATACCAATCATCGCGATGGATAGTTAACTTCTCTGCGGCAACAAGATCTGATTGGCCACATAAAACCGCAATCAGCAGATAAAAAAACAAGCTTTTTACCTGTACTTTGAAAATATTCACGTGGCAAACGACTCCCTATTAGCAAATTGCTTGCTGACTAATTATTTATATTCTACATAATAAAATAGATTATATTATTGACTGTTGCATCGACTAATAACGACTTTCTTGCATTCAAAATCACATAAGTGTAGTTTCAGGTCTAGTCTATATGGTCATAAATTATGAGCTGAATTCTGCATAACTGAAATTCAGTATACCTGTTCACGTTAGTGACAACTCCCTGCTGCTTGCTGCGGCACGATCTTACAGCTGGATCAAATAACAAAGTCTGCATGCATGTATAGCGTTGTGGATCAAAATCGAGCAATGCTATAGAACTATTTACTTAATGGATTGTAATGAAATCTGCATTAACCACTATCCCTCTATTTTCTAATATGCCGCATGAGAGTCTGGAACTGCTTTCAACTCGGATACAGAATCGGACATACGGCCGCAACAGTGTCATCATCGCTGAAGGTGAACAATCGGATTCTCTTTATATCGTCATTGAGGGCAGGGTCAAAATCTACATTAGTGCTGCCGATGGTCGTGAGATGCAGTTAAAGACCCTTGGTCCGGGCGATTATTTTGGCGAACTTGCATTGATAGACAATAAGCCGCGTTCTGCATCAGCAATAACAATATCTGACTGCAATATATCAGTGATTACATCGAAAGATTTATTACAGTATCTCAGCTGCAACCCGGAAATATCTATCAACATGTTACAGGTGCTTGCAAAACGGTTACGCGAAGCGACCGAGTCACAACGGCAACTGGCATTAATGGATGTCTATGGCCGGCTAAGATGCACCTTGATGACATTATGCAAAGAGGTCAACAACACTCTTTTACTTGAACCCAAACCTACTCAGCAGGATTTCGCAAACATGATTGGTGCTTCCCGCGAGATGGTCAGCCGCATATTCAAGGACTTAAAGACAGATGGTTATATCGAGACCTGCAAAGCGTCAATTACTATCAGAAAAGCACTGCCGGAAAAATGGTAAAAGGAATACCTGCCAGGCATAAATATCTTTGCTTATTTCCTGTCATTCACGTTGCCAGCACGGCCCGCTTGAAACGGATAACTCATAAAAATGGCTGCAATAACTTTTCTTAATGCCTGTTCCGGGTTATCCAGATCTTCAGCGTCAACTTCATTGACGGCCACACCTTCCCATACCATCTGCTTTTTCTTTGCATCAATCAGGTCGACATTAACCGTACCTTCTTTGTAACTGTAACTGTAGGGTCGGTATATATATCGAGGGTAGGCATCATATACGCCATGACGGTAATCATAATACCCTCCATAATAGATCGGTGTCGGCGCGGAAGTTACATGGATTCGGTTTTCAAGGCGAGCAAAGAAGTTGACCAGCAGGTCCGGGTCACTGGAAAACACATAACCACGTTTCTCCAGTTCATCGCTGACAGCATCCCTGAGATATTTTGTTACCAGTGTGGTGTATCCGGCCTTGTCTGTACCGAGAGGTTCGATGAAGCCATAGCTGGTGTAGGCTGAAAAGTCAGCATTTTTATCAGTATTGACTCGAATTTGAGGTGAACTTACACAGGCATTCAGCAGGACTGACAGTAGTACTAATGTTTTCGTTAAATTTGCCAGTCGCAGTCTCTTTCTCATATAAAAGCACGTCTTCTATGGAAGAAAATTGTTCATGAATCGCATAGGCTTGCCAATACTCCTGTTTAAACGGTTCATGTCTTCAGACATCACCCCGGTAGTCCAGGTCATGGAATATATCGACTGATTCATTTGGGAGATATTGACTGACATGTTCGATATATCACTTTTCATTCTACTCATAGATCTATCCATACTGCCAACATGTCCACCAATATTATCAACTGTAGCTCGTAACTGGGTTATATTGTTGTCCATGTTTTCAATATGCTGTGTCAGAGCAGCAATATTATTCGACATATCACCCAGGTGCTGAGCCATATCAGGATCTATATTCCGTGACAATGTGTGCATATCTTCAGTAATACTATAGATCAGCCAGAAACCCGAAATGGCAAGTAGTGCAAAAACAATCATTGCTGGCCAGGCAATTCTTTCCCAGCGACGTGTAGCGGTCTGAAACTCACGGGCAAAATCTGCAAGCACGTATTCCAGTCCAAGCAGCGCAGTTCGCTCCAGATATTCCTGCTCGTCATACGAAATCTCGTCTACCTTGGATTCTTTTTCAGTCGTCATAACGCTCCATTTACCGTAAATTTTTCATAATCATATAAATAACTTAATAAACTCATTGTAGCAACTAAATCGGCTGAATTATGCTTGCTACTCTGAAATTTGTCGTTTTAACTATCTGGTTTGACACGGTTTGTGATGAAATTCGATAACGCAGGTAGGTTATAATTACTGCTCACTGGTATAGAGGCTAACAGACTAGCGCCCGGTGAATGGTTTCATCATTACATAAACGAGGCTAATGTGGCAGATTTCTTGACTCCTAAACTGTTGATACTGTATTTCTTTATCCTGTCCGCTATCTATGTGCATTATCGTGGCAAGGTGCGACATAGTTTTTTCAGGCAGCTGGGTGATCATTCTACCCTCATGGCTCCGGTGAACAGTATCATGTACATGTTTTCAGCAGTGCCTAACAAACCCTACCTTGAAAGGACGGATTTTCCTGAAATGCAGATTTTCAAAGACAATTGGGAAATTATTCGGGATGAAGCACTAAATGCCGCAAAAATCGGCCAGGTAAAAAAATCAGAGAAGCTAGATGACCTGGCCTTCAATTCGTTCTTTAGAACTGGCTGGAAGCGTTTTTATCTCAAATGGTACAAGGATTATTTACCATCTGCCCAGGAACTATGTCCAAAAACTGTTGAGCTTCTGCAGCAGGCGCCGTCGGTAAAGGCTGCCATGTTTACCCTGCTTCCTCCCGGGGCAACGCTTGTACGTCACCGTGATCCTTTTGCCGGATCCATTCGTTATCATTTAGGACTCGTAACACCCAACTCTGATGAATGCTTTATACGTGTTGATGGCGAAGACTATTCCTGGCGTGATGGAGAAGATGTACTGTTTGATGAGACCTATATTCATCACGCCGAGAACAATACTGATATTGATCGACTGATCTTCTTCTGTGATGTAGAAAGACCGATGAACAACCCGATCGCCCGCTGGTTTAACCGCTTCTTTGGTCGATTTTTTGTCGCAGCGGCGGCAACCAAGAATACTGATAATGATAATGTAGGTATCCTCAACCGTGCATTCCACCATGTCTATCAGGTTCGGCTCGTTGGAAAACGCCTCAAGAAGTACAATAAAAACCTTTACTACTCCGTCAAATATGCCCTTTACGCAGGCATAATTTACCTAGTATTTTTCTAGGATATTGCTGGAATAATCTTTTAAATAACTACTTCTTCTACTTTTCCCTGATTTCTCTGTTCAAAATCTCAAATTTATTCTATGTCTCAAAATCGGAAAGCAACATACCACAAAACTTACATTTCAGATTTGCAGTGGGATCCAGAGATTGCTTGTGGTTGAAGTAAGGATCATGCTCGCCATGCACTGCATAATCCATTTTAGATTTGAGCATACGGGCCTTTTTTCGACAGGCAGACTCATACTGCTTTGATTATTATTTTTTTAATTGGCGGACAATGGACCAAGGGAGTTATAAAATTTCAAAATTAGTAAAAAAAATTCTGCTTATAATCGCCTATACATCGTTAGGCTCCTTGCTTGGCGCTATCATAATCTATGTTAATTTGATGCAAAACCGCCCTGACCTCTTTGCATGGCATACAGTGGAGTTAGAGCAGGAGTTCACGGCTGAAAAATTATCTGAAATTATTTCCTTTTCTGATTATCTATCTCTTGAAGATCGTCTATTTGAAGAGCTGCAGGTCAAAATTTATAAAAAAAATTCAGATAAGCAGCAATACCGGCTGATTCGATACAATTCAGGAAGTCTGGCAGATCCGACAGTCTTTGAAAAAAACTGGAACCGTAGTTTTGAATTAAAGCAGGACAAACCAGAAGCAGCCGTATTGCTGCTGCATGGGCTGTCTGATTCCCCCTATAGCCTGCGTTCTCTGGCACACACATTACATGAACAGGGATACTATGTGCTCGCTCTGCGGATGCCCGGGCACGGCACCATACCGTCAGGCCTGGTAGATACAAACTGGCAGGACATGGCAGCAGCGGTGAAACTGGCGGTCAGGCATATAGACCGGATCATGGAACCGGGCTCGGAGCTACATTTAATAGGCTATTCGATGGGTGCGGCACAGGCTGTAAATTATTCACTTGATGCTGTGCAGGACAAATCATTGCCCCGCGCAAAAAGCCTTGTTTTAATTTCTCCTGCCATAGGCGTTTCGAGCGTTGCTGCGCTGGCCGTCTGGCAGTCTCGTCTATCTGCCATCCCGGGTCTGGAAAAGCTGGCCTGGAACTCGATTGGACCAGAGTATGATCCATTCAAGTATACGTCATTTGCCATCAATGCAGGTGATCTGATGTATCAACTGACATTATCTATCGGCAAAAAACTCAATGAGATGGAAGTTCAGAAAAGCACAGGAGAGTTCCCAAAAGTCCAGGTCTTTCTTTCTATAGTGGACGCCACAGTTTCTGTCTCAGCAGTGAAAAAGCATTTACTGGACAGGCTTGAAAATGAGGACAATGAACTGGTACTTTTTGACATTAACCGCAATGATAATGTCATCCCTTTTCTCAAGAGTGACCCGATAGAAAGTATTACGGCATTGATGAATGCTACAGAACTGGGTTTCAGTGTTTCATTGTTAAGTAACGAATCGACTGACAGTCTCCAACTTCTGGAGACAAGCAAAAGCACAGATAACACGATACATGAGAGAAAACTGGACCTGGCATGGCCAGAAGGTGTTTATTCTCTGTCACACATTGCGTTGCCATTTCCCGCTGACGACTCTCTTTATGGTTCCCGGCCTGCTGGCAAAGGCCTGCATATTGGACTGGTTTCCCCCAGAGGGGAGCGCGGCATACTCAGCGTTCAAGCCAGTGATATCATGAGATTGAGATACAATCCTTTTTACCCGTATCTTGAAAAGCGGATCCTCGATTTTGTTCACAATGAGTGAACATAAAAAGCAAACCGGTATCAGTCTAACCGGTCTGATTGTACTTTTACTGGTATTTGTGGTTTTTTCCTTTGGCGCTGGCTGGTTTGCCAATACCTACTATGCCAATCGCCTGTCTCTGGTGGCAGGCTCAACGCCGGATTTCCCCTCTGTAGTCGGGATTGATGTCGAAGCAGACGGCCTGACCTGGGATGGTCAGAACCTGATTTTAACTAACCGCCGTTCTCCATGGGGAATTGTGCGCCTGACCCCGCTGGAAAATGGACAATTTCGTAAAAAAGGCATCCCTGTCGTTGACGATGATTATCTGCAACAAGTCAGTTTTCAGGGAATTAGCTGGAATGGAACATCACTGATTGCTATCAGCTACGGTGACAGGTTTCAGTCTATTCACAGTAAAGTATTCGTAGAACTTGATCCACTGACATATAAGATCACCAGAGTAATCGGCAAAGCTCCTGATGATGCCCACTGCCTGGCCTGGGATGGACAAAATTACTGGGCAGGCACACGTTTAAATAGTGCACAGCAGAAAGGTGAATCTGCATTATATAAATTTGATCAGAACCTCAAACTTGTAGACAGCTATGATGGTGCTGGGATCGGGTGCCAGGGCATGGTCTGGGATGGTAAATTTCTATGGTGGGGGGATGCATTCAGCAATACCGTTACACTGTATAATATTCACAATTCCAGCAGCACTTCTCCTGCTGTCCTTCATCAATATAGACCATCAATCAAGCGACAGGCTGGAATTGCTTATGACGGCAAAGATATCTGGTTTGCTGATGCAGGAAATAATCAATTAACTATATTGCATCAGGATTTATATCTTGACTGGCTCGGGGGAGACTATGAAATCAGCAATCATAGCCAATTATCAATAGCGGAACATACCGCACCATATCAATCGGAAGATGTGAGTGTGGATATGCTCATTAAACCGCTGTTGCAGGACAATATCAATGCTGTAGATATTGCAAGCTATGTTGATACCTTACGCGCCCGATACAGCAATGACGAAATCAGACAGGTGCTGAATAAGGCACGAGAAAAAATCGTCGACACATCTGTAATCAATACCCTGAATCAAGAGATCGCTAAACTCGTTGATAGTGGAAAAATTGATTACCGGTATGACGAGCCAATCGAAGATGATTCAGTAAAAATCAAATACTTCCGGGCAACGATAGAAAATGGAAAGCTGGTTGCCAGCTGGAAAGTTGTCGCAGGTGAAGAAATTCTTTCTGGAATTGATGCACCGAGGCCGCAACAGATACCCGATGCCTACGATTTCTACACATTTATCCATTACACTATCAATATAAGCAATATCGATACTGGAGAAAATATAGAGCTGGATTATGAATTTTTTGACAATGAAGACGAACGAAAAGATGTGTTACTGCTACAAAATATCAAACAGGGAGAGTACCAGATTAACATTATTATAAATGCACAATACTACACCGAAACTACAGCCAGTCACTACAATAGTGAGCTAGGCATCAAAGTGAGTTATTAAGCAAGTCAGGTTTTATCCGAAGCCTCGATAAATTCCTTTAATATTCTCGCTGCTTCTTCTGGTGAAACACTTGACTGGGCAACATTGGTTTCAGCAAACTGATTGCCCTTATCATGATTAAGCTGAATTTTTATAGCTTCTATGATGTAATTTGCCAGTGTAGTACCCTTATATTCAGCCATTTTGATAAGTTCCTTACGCAGTGACTGATCAATGTCCACTGTCATAGTAGTAGGCTTTTCCAACAGCTGTATCCTCTTGAGATGGATTGAATATTGCAACTAATATTTAATGTTTATATGTTGCCAGATTGCTTCCCTGTATTGCAAGCATAGTCAAATACTGCTCGAATACCATTACATAATAGAATTACCCGATGCTAGTAAAAGTCCTCTATTTCACCATTTTCATTGTTTTAACTTCCCAGCTCAGCAGCTGCGCCACACCTTACATATATCCGCAAAAACCAGGGCACACTGTTCCACATTTATACGACAACTATGTGGTCATGGAAGATGGTTACAAATTGCCTGTTCGCCGCTGGGGAGATATCAATGATAGCAGGGCAATTGTGCTGGCTTTTCATGGACTGAATGATTACAGCTCTGGTTTCGATTCTACCGGCAGGTTTCTGGCCGAACAGGGAGTTTCATTGATTGCCTATGACCAGCGGGGTTTTGGCCTAACTACGGGGCATGGTTACTGGCATGGAAGCCAGCGCATGATCAAGGACAGCCAGGCCATCGTCCGCCTTTTGCATGTCAAATATCCGGATAAACCGATTTTTCTGCTTGGTGAAAGTATGGGCGGTGCTGTTGTACTGGCGACACTGAATCAGATGGCCGATAACGTTAACGGGGTCATTAATGGTGCAATTCTGATTGCACCGGCCGTCTGGTCACGCCAGACCATGCCCTGGTATCAGCGTGCCCTGCTCTGGTTAAGCGCCCATACAGTCCCGGCAAAAAAACTTACCGGTGAAGGGCTCGATCTGATGCCGTCGGATAATATCGAAATGTTACGTGCGCTGGGACAAGATCCACTGGTCATCAAGGCCACCAGGGTTGATGTTCTTTACGGTGTAAGCAATTTAATGGACCTGGCTGCTGCAGTATCAGCTGACTTCACCCAGCCCTCACTAATTCTGTATGGAAAGAATGATCAGATTGTGCCACGCAAACCTACCTGCCAGTGGTTAGCCAGGCTGCCTGCTGTAATTCCCGACCAGCGGCAAGTAATTATTTATGAAAATGGTTACCATATGTTGAATCGTGATTTACAGGCAAAACGGGTACTTGATGATGTTACAGACTGGATCGAAATCAGGACAAATCATCAAAAATCTATCTCTGCCAGTGATATTGAATATGTTAACAGACAGGATTATGATGAGTCATTTAGCGTATTCTGCAGTCAATAATATTCAACTTGAATACGCATTTATTCAATATGACATTCAACATGACAACATCTACTAATTAGATAGTCATTCCGGCAAAAACATATACGTGTCAAATAATTCAATAGAAAATACTTCAGGCAGTTCTAAAAACGGCCTTCGCTGGTCACACGTTGTGTGGATCATTCTTGCAACCGTATTACTGACAGCAGGAGCGACGTACTGGGTAGTGCGTAGCTATATATATGCAAAAGACTTTACGCCTGTTGTTTTAAAACAAAAAGAAGTTGTCGTTCTTAATAATAAGCTCAAGCAACTGGGTTTTACTCCGCAATCATCGAAACCCGATGTATCAGGTAATCAATCCGCGCAAAACAACGAATTTGATGCAGATGGAAATCTTCTACCAGAGGCATATAGTGAAGTCGGTGCAAAGCGAGAAGTCAGCTTCACCGAAAGAGAACTCAACTCCCTGCTGGCTAATAATACAGAGCTTGCCAGAAAACTGGCGATAGACCTGTCTGATAACCTGATGAGTGCCAAACTACTGGTACCTGTAGATCAGGACTTTCCCATATTGGGAGGAAAAACTCTTCGTGTCACTGGTGGTCTGGAAGTTGCCTATGAAAACAGCAAACCGATAGTTGTTTTACGAGGCGTAAGTATCATGGGAATTCCAATACCCAATGCATGGCTCGGCGGAATGAAGAACATCGATCTCGTTGAAGAATTTGGCACCAGCGAGGGATTCTGGAAGGCATTTGCCGAAGGTGTAGAAAATATTCATGTTGTAGATGGACAATTAAAAATAAAATTAAAAGAATAGAAAGAAACACACTCAAAATCATTGAACAGATTGACAAATAAATATCCTTGTATCGCATTGGTTCAACAGTTCAATTTCTATCTGATACAAATTCCAGCGCGCCACTGATTTACTCTATTCGAAGTAGATTACGATTTATATTTTAGGAAGCCGATAATAAACAACCGCTTATTATACTTTCCTCATAATTTAGCTTACTTTAATCGCTAAACCTCTATATCCCTTTGGTAATACATGACACCATCTCCTACCCCCCTTAAGTAGGATTCTTAACATCTGCATATTTGATTTAAAATGGGCTTGTTAAATATAGAGAAGACTACGTTGCACACGTTTTAGATATATTGTTGATGATTAAATATTCAACATAATCAAGATATAAACTATGCCCCGGACAGGGTGGCTTCGATTCTGAAGGAGATCGTAAATGGCTGACAATAAACATTTTGATACCCCAATGCTGGATGAGCTGGAAAATGGCCCATGGCCAAGCTTCATCAGTGGCTTCAAGCGCTTACGCGACAATCACGAGAGCGAAACGATTCGTGGCATGGCAAACAGCCTGCTGGGACAGCTTGAGCATTCATACGAAACACGCAAAGGTTACTGGAAAGGTGGCACTGTCAGCGTATTCGGCTATGGTGGAGGCATTATCCCGCGCTTTTCTGAAGTTGGTGATCAGTTCGTAGAATCTAAAGAATTTCACACCCTCCGGGTACAGCCACCGGCAGGTAACTACTATACTACTGATATGTTGCGTCAGCTTGGCGACAGCTGGGAAAAATATGGTTCTGGCCTGGTAACTTTCCACGGACAGACCGGTAACATCATGTTTATTGGCACAACTACCGAAAATACCCAGCACTTCTTCGATGACATCAATGAATACGGTTGGGATCTGGGTGGCGCTGGCCCTTGCGTACGTACCGGTATGTCATGTATAGGCATGGCTCGCTGTGAACAGTCCTGTTGCAATGAGCAGGCCATTCATCGCCACCTGTTGAACAACTTCACAGATGACGTCCACCGTCCTGCTTTGCCTTACAAGTTCAAGTTCAAGG
Source organism: Arenicellales bacterium (assembly GCA_029287915.1). Taxonomy (GTDB): domain Bacteria; phylum Pseudomonadota; class Gammaproteobacteria; order BMS3Bbin11; family BMS3Bbin11; genus BMS3Bbin11. Next base: position 421 of record JARFQE010000065.1, on the reverse strand, counting down.
TTTCAGGTTGCCCGAATGATTGCCAGAATGCCATCGAACGTTCTGACTTTGCAATTATTGGCACCTGGCGTGACGATATGAAGATTGACCAGGAAGAAGTTAAAGCCTTTGTTGCCAAAAAAGGCCGTCAGTATGTAATTGATAATGTAACTTCACGCTGTCCAACTGACTGCATGACACTTAATGATGACGACACGATGACTGTCGATAACAGCAACTGTGTACGTTGCATGCACTGTCTGAATGTCATGAACAAAGCATTGACCCCAGGTGACGACCGCGGTGTCACAATTCTCGTTGGTGGTAAACGTACACTGAAAATTGGTGACTTGATGGGAACGGTACTCATCCCATTCAAGAAGCTTGAGACCATGGATGACCTGTCTCTTATACACATCTCCGAGCCCACGAGACTCTTACG